>JAGHDS010000212.1 GCA_021159845.1 Anaerolineae bacterium | reverse complement strand
GCATAGTCGAGGAATGAGTATTGGTGGGTGGCAGAATAAACCCCGGCCGGGATGCCGATGAACCAGCTTACGACGATCGCGGTACCTGAGAGAACCATTGTCAACGCGATGCGTTCCCAGATCAGTTCCTTTACCGGTTTCTGCCACTCCATCGACTGTCCCCAGTCGTTGTGCAGGATAATCCCGGAGATCCACTTATAGTATTGCACGTAGATGGGACGACCTAATCCATAGCGCTCTCTCAAAGCGATGATCTGTGCCTCGTCGATGGAGTCACCCTCTTGACGTAGCTGAGCGACATAGGAGGTGAGAAAGTCGCCGGGCGGCAACTGGATGATGATAAACGAGATGATTGAGATTAGGAATACCGTCAAGACCATGTAGATAAGGCGTTTTGCCAGGTAGGCAAGCATGCCATTCCTCCGTATAAAGGCTGCTTCGTGAAAGCCTCAGAGCATCTGCCGCAGAGTTAAGCAGGTTTCTGAGCTGTCAGCGCACGTCACACGGCCAAATGTGTCTGGAAGCTCTACTTTTGGCTGAATTCCTCTATTATTTCTTGATGAATCCCTGTGTTGTAGAGGGGGAGCGGAGGGACGCCTCCGCCCCCCTTCTGTGCTTTATACGTGTTTCTCCGGCTCATCCCAGAAGTAGAGCTCCGTATTGAGCAGGTGCTCGTCGCCGGTGGTGTCGTCGATAGGATATCCCGGCAGGTAGTTGTGGAACCCGTTCTTGACGATGATCGGGGCTGGCGTCTCGCCCAGATAACCGATCATGGGCAGCTCCTCAGCCCAGATGTCCAGGATGCCCCGGAACAACTCGTTGCGCTTCTCCGGATCGGGCTCGACCTGGATCTTGTCCCACAGGTCCCAGATCTTCCAGATCCAGTGGCCCTCAGGCGGCTTCTCTCCGTTGGGGTCATTGGAATTGTTCTTCCACAGGCCCCATGCATCCGCCCAGGGACGGTCGATCATGGTGCCCAGGAAGATCCACGGTGCCACAATCGGGAGTACGGTGCGGTCACCGCCCCACCAGGCTGCCTGGATCTCGTTTGCTGCCCAGTGCTCCTCGTACAGCGAGCGCTCCACTGGCTTGTAGGTGGCCTTGATGCCCACATCAGCGAAGTACTTGACAACCATCTGGACGGCGTCCTCATCCGGGGTGCCAGGCTCGGCCGTGCCCTCGATGATGAAACTGATGGGCTCGCCGGAGCCGTCCTTCCACAAGCGGAATCCCTCACTGTTCTTCTCCGTGTACCCTGCCTTATCCAGCAGTTGGTTGGCCATGTCGGGGTCGTACTGGATGTAGGCATTGGACAGTTTTTCATAGTACTGAGGTGATTCCTTCAGAGGACTGTACTGACGTGGGGTGAGCAGCCCATTGTAGGCAAGCTCATTCATCTCATCCCGATTGACAGCCACAGAGAGGGCGATGCGTACGTCCCGGTTCTGGAAGAACTCGCGGATCCGCTTGTCCTTGCAGGTGTGGTTGGGTTGCAGGGCCACGTGATTAGCCGAAATACCCAAAAGGACACCGAAGTCACCCTTCTCCTCATTTTCTTTGAAGAGGGTGTAGTCACTGATTTGCACATGGCGAGCCTGGAAATCGATCTCGCCGCTGACGATCCACATGTTGAAGACGTCAGGCGTCTGGAACAAGCGATGGGTGACCTTGTCTACGTAGGGTAGTTGGTTGCCCTCTGAGTCTACCGCGAAGAAGTAAGGATTGCGTTCCATGACGAAGAGCTCTTCGGACAATGGGTTCTTAGCCACCCAAGGCCCGACGCTGGGTTTGTCCGGGTTCATGTACCACCAATCGCGATCGGTGTAGTACTGGTCCCAGGTCTCAAATCCGGCTTCCTTGACCTTGGCCTTCAGTGCCTCCTTATCATCGGTGAGGTCGATGTGGAACTGTTTCATGTAGTGGCCAGGTGCATACGGGGCCGCGCGGCCGATCTTCCAGACGAACATCGGATTGGGATGGGCGAATTTGAACTTGACGGTATACTTGTCGGGGAACTCCATCTCCATTAAGACCTTGGGCGAGCCTGTTGACCACGTTCCAGGCGGCGCGGGGGTCAGCGTCTCGTTCTTGAGCACGTACTCGTACCAGTACTTAAAGCTGTCGCTGTCGAAGGGATGCCCGTCGGACCACTTCATCCCTTTGCGGAGATGGAAAGTCCACTCAGTAGCATCCTCGTTGATGTCCCATGACTTGGCGATGCGAGGCCACATGGCGCTGAGATCAGCCTTGAACCAGACAAGGCCATGATCTTGCATCTTGGTGGGCCCCCAGCGATCTGAGACACCCTTGAAGCCGCGTCGTATGGTACCGCCATGCTTGCCGATCGTCTGCCCTTTAGCCAGCGGGAAGACGCAGGGTTCTTCGGGCAGGCGTTCGTCGACGGGAGGGAGCTTGCCCTGTTTCACCAGTTCGGCGAGCATAGGGGCTTCGTTGTACTTGGATGGGGGTGCGGCGGGTGCCTTAGCTGGTGCGGGAGTAGGTGTGGGTTTAGCCTCCGCCTTGGGTGTAGGGGTAGGTTGGGGTTTGGGTGTAGGTGTGGGTGCGGGTGTGGCTTTGCCCCCGGCGCAGGCGGCGGAGACGGCGCCTGCGGTGACGATGGCGGAGAGTC
>JAGHDS010000027.1 GCA_021159845.1 Anaerolineae bacterium | reverse complement strand
TCCCCCTCCTGTAGTGCCCGGACAAGAACGAGCGCGCCTGTTCCAGGCGCTGACCGATGTGCTGTTGGCTTTGGCGACACGCCATCCCCCGTTGATTTTATGTCTGGACGATCTACATTGGGTGGATGAGGCGACTCGTGCCTGGCTGGGATACCTGGGACGTCATATCCAACATGCTGCCGTGTTGATCTTAGGCTCGTACCGCACGGGGGAGTCCGCCGTCGTGGCCGCGCTGCGAACCGAGCTGGCGCGATTGGGTCTCCTGCAAGAGGTAGAGCTGGACGGCCTGACAGAGGATAGCGTCTTACATCTGGTACGACATCTGGCAGGACAGACCAGCGGCGCCGAGCGATTCAGTCGACATATGTACCGCGAGACGGGCGGCAACCCTTTCTTCCTGCTCGAAGTCCTGCGGCTCATGTTCGAGACCGGCATCTTGCGGAACGGTGAGGCCGGTTGGAGCACAGTCGTAGACGGAGTTACGACGGATTACAGTGAGCTGCCACTACCCGATACCGTGGTACAGGCGATCCGGGCCCGGCTGGCCCGGCTGGACCCTCAAACGCGCCAAATCGCCGAGGCTGGGGCAGTGATCGGTTACCGCTTCGACGCGGACCTGGTCCAGGCCACCAGTGGACGTCGAGAGAGCGAGGTGATAGATGCTCTAGATACGCTTGTGGCCCGCCAGCTGATTTCCGAGCACGGGAGATCGTATCGATTCAACCACGAGCTCGTCCGGACGATGATTTGTCGCGATCTCAGCTACGGGCGTCGTCGGCTGCTGCACCGTCGGGCGGGGGAAGCGTTGGAACAGCGGCGCCCTGAGGAGGCAACGGCCCTGGCCTGGCACTACGAACAGGCCGAGCAATTCGACAAAGCGGTTGCGTACCTGCTGCAAGCGGGGGACCGGGCGAGAAGCCTTTACGCCTATACGGAGGCAATTCGATGCTACCAGCGCGCTCTGGAGCTTCTGAAGGGGCTGGGGGACCATGAACGGGCGGCACGAACGCTCATGCGGCTCGGGTTGACCCACCACATCGCCTTCGACTTCCAACAAGCACGGGAGGCCTATGATCAGGCCTTTCACTTGTGGCAACAGGCCGGAGCATTGCAGGCCACCCAGGCTCCCCCCAGAGCACCCCACGCGCTACGAGTGGACTGGCCCCACCTACTCACGTTGGACCCGGCCCTGGCTGGAGATGCCAACTCGGGCGGCGTTATCGAACAACTCTTCAGCGGGCTGGTGGAGTCCAGCCCTAATATGAACATCGTGCCGGACGTAGCCCACGGTTGGAAGGTACTGGAAGGCGGATACGCTTACATCTTCCATCTACGCTATGACGTCCGCTGGAGCGATGGGGTCCCGGTCACAGCGGCTGACTTCGAGCACGCCTGGAAGCGGGTGCTGGACCCTGCGACGCGATCGCCCTATGCGAGCCTGCTATACGACATCAAGGGGGGAAAGGCCTTTCATCAAGGCGCGTCTCGCGATCCAGACGGGGTAGGCGTGTGCGCCCTGGACGAGGTTACCCTGCTCGTAGAACTAGAAAAACCGATCAGTTACTTCCTCCATTTAATGGCCCATAGCGTGGCACGCCCCGTGCCCCGACATGTGGTGGAGGCGCGGGGCAACGAGTGGACAAATCCGATGTACCTGGTTACCAATGGGCCTTTTCGGCTGGATGCCTGGGAGCCCGGGCGTCGCGTCGTACTAGTCCGCAACCACAAGTATCACGGCCAATTCAACGGCAACGTGGGACGGGTAGAGCTACACCTGCTCGTAGACCCATCGGCTAAGATGGCCAAGCTAGAGAGGTATGAGGCGGATGCATTGGAGATCATCAGCCTTTGGTGGGGACTTCCTCCGAAGGAGATGGAGCGCCTTCAACATCTGTATGCCGGAGAGCGGATCTCGGCCCCTCAGCTTCTCACCCGCTATCTGGGCTTCGATGTGACTCGTCCTCCCTTCGATGACCCACGCGTGCGCCAGGCTTTTGCTCACGCGATCGATCGGGAAGCGCTGGCTCACGTGACCATGCGAGGGCTCGCGATGCCAGCCGTTGGAGGATTCGTGCCGCCGGGGATGGCCGGGCACTCCCCCGACATCGGCCTGAGATATGATCCCGAGCTGGCCCGGGATCTCCTGGCCCGGGCGGGCTACGCTCGCGGACGGGGTTTCCCTCCCGTCCGGTGGACGACGTTCAGCGGCTCCGGGATCATCGCTGAGCAACTGCAAAGGGAGTGGCTTCGAGTTCTGGGGGTGGAGATCGAACGGGAGACACTGGAGTGGCATCCGTACGTGGAAAAGGTGTTCAGTGAGCACCCGGCGATGTTCTTCGGAGCATGGATGGCGGATTATCCCGATCCCGATAACTTCTTGCGCCTGGGTGACCACCGTCGCCTGACGGGGTGGAGAAACGCCACCTACGAGACGCTGGTGGAGCAAGCCAGATACATCACAGACCAGGAGAAGAGGATGGGGATGTACCGACAAGCGGACCGGATTCTCACAGAGGAAGCCCCGGTGATCCCGCTCGTTTACTCACGGCAAAATCTGCTGGTGAAGCCGTGGGTACGCAGGTATCCCGCATCCCCGTTCAAATGGTGGCTTTGGAAAGATGTGATCATCGAGCCCCATTGAAGCCACCGGCTCATGCCTCGTTTGTAGAAAATTTGTGGAGCCTCTCCTGTTAAGCTGCTACTCGGAAGCTAGTAGCAGCTTTTGCTTTATCCAGGTATCTGCCCCGTCGTAACCAGATATGTCGTGCACACAGGGTTAAACGGATGACACCTCCGACAACGTACATCTCGTTCCTCCTCCGGCTGTGGCGCGATCGGGACCCAGATCACTCTGAGCAGCTCGGCGAGTGGCAGGGCGAGATCGAACACATCCAGAGCGGTCGCCGATGGCGGTTTCACACGATCGAGGAACTCACCCAATTCCTGAGCGATCCCGCGCTGAATATCGAGCGCAAAGGGGGCTAATCCGGGCTCCCTCCGGTTAGCCCTGGGGGGATTATGAAAGGCAACATCCTGAGACGGGTCTCGCCCTCACAGCACGACACGATACAGGGAGGAGAACGATGAGTAAGCGACGAATTCTCGCCAGCATTCTGGCCATAGGAGTGCTTATGGCACTCACGATGGGCCTGGGCCAGGCTCAAGGGACAGAGCCGCCACAGGTGCTCCAGGCTCAGGAGCCAGCCGAGGCGGCGGTAACCGTATCCAGCAGGATACCCATCCAGGGGCGACTCACCAACGGCGCTGGTGTGCCCCTAAACGGGAACTACGACATCAGGATGCGCCTCTATGGCGCATCTTCGGGGGGAGCCGCGCTCTGCGAGGACACGGACACGGTCACCGTGAGCAAGGGGCTCTTCCACGCCTACATGGATCACTGCAGCTCCTCAGATATCAGCGGGCAGCGGCTGTACCTGGGCATTAAGGTAGAGTCCGATCCGGAGATGACCCCCAGGCAACCGATTTATCCCATACCTTATGCCTGGAGTTTACGGCCAGGAGCGATCATAAAAGACGCCCGCGATGTTGTCCTAAAGGTGCAGTCCACCGGCAGTGGCGATAGCGACGCCTTTATCGCTGATGCCAGCGGCACCGGCGAGGCGATCGAGGCCTATGCTAAGGACGGTATTGGGGTGTTCGCCAAGAGCGATACCTTCGTGGCCTTGCAGGCGTATTCTTACGATAACACCAACAACCCGGCTATCTTCGGCTGCTCGGCTGGCAGCGCGGCCGCCTGCGACCCGTACCGGGACGATGCCGCGGCTGGCGTGATGGGCTTCGGGTCGGGACGCATCGGCGTGTATGGCGTCAGCCATAGCACTGCCGCCATCGATCCTCCCGGCCCCGGCGTATATGGGATCAGCGACACTGGAGATGGGGTACGCGGCAAGAGCAATAGCACCATGGGCCGAGGCGTATACGCTCGGAATACCGGAGGGGGCATCGCGCTGTACGGCCATGCGAACTCAACCCTCTCCTCGCATCATTTCTATCCCACGCTCTATCTGGTGCAGGAGAAAGCCGGCGGAGACTTCATCGTAGGGGCGAGTTCCCTCTGGGGTACCCGCTATTGGCGTGTGAACCGCAATGGCAAGGGGTTCTTCAATGGCGGCACTCAGAGCAGTGGAGCGGACTTCGCCGAGCAGATGGCCGTAACAGGGGAGGAGCTGAACTATGAACCCGGTGATGTGTTGGTCATCAGCCCCGACGCCGACCGGACAGTGGAACTAGCCTCCCACCCCTTCGACACGACTGTCATCGGTGTTTACTCGACCCAGCCGGCCGTCCTGGCCGGGGCACCGGACACCGACGGCCCACTGGCAGGCATCCCCGTCGCCATCACCGGCATTGTACCCTGTAAAGTCTCGGCCGAGAACGGCCCCATCCACCGAGGCGACCTGCTGGTAACCTCGTCCACGCCCGGCCGTGCGATGAAAGCTGGAGCGAACCCGCCGCCTGGGACCGTCTTGGGCAAGGCGCTAGGTGAACTGGAGGAAGGCACCGGCACCCTGGATATCCTGGTCTCCCTACATTAGGAGGACTGCCATGCGCACGCGAATGGTCATCGTCATAGGAGGCGTGCTTCTCTGCATCCTCCTGCTGGGCGGAGCTGCTTTGGCGATGTCTTCCGCTCACTACAAGCTAGATTGGTTCACACTGTTGACAGGTACCGGCGATGGGCGATCCAGCTCCACGCACTATACCGTGAACCTCACCGTGGGCCAGTCTGCGATCGGCACATCTGTGAGTGTGGCCTACGAAGATTGTCTTGGCTACTGGTGCGGCGCGGCCATCGGGCATAAAGTATCCGTGCCGTTGATCTTACACACCCATTAGGAGAGGGCGAGGCACGTCCAGGTACACCTCGCCAACAGTGGACAAGACAGGAGCGCGAGACGGATGAAGCCGCTCCTGGCCTTGTCCACCTTCCCTTTGCCGACCAACGTCATGCCGGCCTCTAATCCCCCAGTCCACAGGAGGACGCTCAAAGGAACGCAATCCCTGGTTCGCCCGTGTCGCCCTGATATACGTTTACACGGGAAGGAGATACTGGTGAGATGGGATTCACCGTTTCATGCCGAATCAAGCCCCTTATATCCCAGGCCTGGGATAAGGGGCCGTCCGCGGCCAAAGCGCTTGGAGCTAGACGCCCGATATCGAAAGTGTCTTCATCCACATCAAAGGACAACCGCATGGGAAGACCCGAATCAAGATATAACTACTTCGGCCGCTTCCCTCGACTGGCCCAACACATTCCGATCACTACCAACAAAGCCAGAGGCCATAGCCACGCCAGGTCCACCTCCTGCGGTGGTGGAGTGGGTTCATCGGTGGGGTCGAATCGTAGCCAGTAGATGCGATCCTTCTTCGCCACGATATCGTCTGGATCAGGTCGAATGTCCAGTGAGCGTAGATACGAATCCAAGATGAATGGATCGCTGCGATGCAATGCCTCGTACACGGCGAGAAGTTCCTGATCATCAGTCACCCGGGTGGCAATCATGCGCTCCATCCCGCGCGCGGTCTGTACGGTCACGTGCGGATCGGCCACAATGTTCCGATACCAGTCGGCCTTAGGACCAAAGGCACAGGGAGCGTAGACCCTACCGTTCACGACGTGATACTCAATCACAGTGCGCCGGGGTAGCCCACTTTTACGCCCCGTGGTCGTCAGCAACATGAAGATCTGGCCGAGGATCGGCCCCAGCCCCAATCGCCACAAAAGGATCGGGAACTTCGTCATCCGCTTGAGCCATCGGCTGCGCGGGTAGATCATGAACCCTCCCTCTCGCTGCTGAAACATGCCCATCATTTCCCCCTCTCATCCTACAGACTGTCCTCCCTAAGAAAAGGCGGAGGTGCCCCTGATGGAGACCTCCGCCCCCCTCGTTGCCGGTGTTGCCAGTGCCCGACGTTGATCACTGCTCGGCAAAAGCGGCATCGAACGCCACCTGGGAGGGTTCGAAGTCAATGCGCTTGACGAACGCGGCCGCCTCCGTGGCCCCATGAATGCGATCCATGCCGCTGTCCTCCCACTCCACCGACAATGGCCCCTCATAGCCGATCTCATTCAATGCTCGGATGATCTCCTCGAACTGGATACGGCCGCGCCCCAGCGAGCGGAAATCCCAATAGCGGCGTGAGTCGCCGAAGTTCAGATGCCCGCCGAACACCCCCGCCTCAGTCGGCGTCGACGACCAATACACATCCTTCATATGCACATGATAAATGCGGTTCCGAAAGACCCGGATGAAGCGCACATAGTCCACACCCTGGTAACCCAAATGGCTGGGATCATAGTTAAAGCCGAAAGCCTCCCGGTGACCGATGACATCCAGTGCCCGCTGAGCCGATGCAATGTCAAAAGCGATCTCCGTGGGATGGACCTCCAGGGCGAATTTCACGCCCACCTCGTCGAAGACATCCAGGATAGGATTCCACCGATCCGCAAAATCCTTATACCCCGCGTCGATCTGCTCCGGCAGGTTGGGCGGGAAGGAGTACAACAGGTGCCAGATGGAACTGCCGGTGAACCCGTTGACCACCTTGACGCCGAACTTGGCGGCCGCCCGGGCCGTGTTCTTCATCTCCTCCGCGGCGCGCTGGCGCACACCCTCGGGGTCCCCGTCGCCCCACACATAACCGGGCAAGATGGCTTTATGCCGCTCATCGATGTTGTCGCATACCGCCTGCCCTACCAGATGATTGCTGATCGCGTAGCACTTCAGCCCATACTTGTTCAGGATATCCCAGCGGCTCTGGCAATAGGCATCATCGGAGAGCGCTTTATCTACCTCGAAATGGTCTCCCCAGCAAGCCAGCTCCAGACCATCATACCCCATCTCCTTCGCCTTGGCGGCCAGTTGCTCCAGCGGCATGTCCGCCCACTGTCCCGTGAAAAGCGTTACCGGTCGAGTCATGGTTTACCTCCCATCTTCAGAAGGTGCCGTTTTGAATGGATTGTTACAACACGAGATGCCTGGACGAACTGGATCGTCTGTCCCATTATATCACACAGTCGAGCTATACGGAGAATATGACAGCGGAAATCACAAAGCCTAACACAACCCCTACCACCATATCCAGGAGATAATGAATCCCCAATGCAACACGCGCCCAGCATACCCACAACGCGATGGGGAGAATAAACCATCCCCAGCCGGGGAGCACGTCCGGCACGAAGATGATCGCCGTCCCCATCCGGGTGGCATGTCCTGAGGGGAATGAGTGCCGATCGTATGATGTAGAGTAGAATCCATCGACCTGGAGCGGGCGTTGACGGTGCCATAGGAACTTGAGGGTAGTCGCGATACCTCCGGCAACGATCATAGCCAGCGCCCACCGCCAGACCAGGTAACGCCGAGACGGTGTTATGAGAACCAGCGCCAAAGCCAGGATCGACATCCATACCCACCCATCGCCCAGGTGTGCCCCCAGCACGGCCCAGCGACGAGCGCCTTTCCCGGTGATCCTCTGGCAACGACGGCTCAACGCATGGTCCCACGCCACGATCCGCTGTGCCCAAGAGTCGCGTCCCATTCACCTACGCCCCTGCACGCGCGGCCAGCAGTTTCCGCACCATATCCAACTGATGCGGCTTATCCACATCCATAGCCAGATCAGCGTGGGGTGCGACGACCGCTCGAACCCGACAATTCAACAACCGGCCGATCACAGCTTCTCCCTCCGATATAGTCAACTGCCCCAACGCCACCTTGAGCAACGTCTTCCACCCAAACATCTTCGCCTGACGGAGCGGGCGCTTACGCTCCGCAAACAGGCGGCGGATCAGCTCCAGATTCGCCTGCAGCACGCTCATGCGGAAAAGAGAGAGATCCCCTCCGCAGAACCGCCCCTCCCTGATGCGCAGATAAGAGCGCCCCGCGCCGGGGAACTGCGACTCCATCACCTGGTCCTGCACAATGGGGTAATAGAAATCATAGTCCCCCTGCAAACACACATCGACAAACCAACGCACGGTTTTCGGCCGCAACAACGGGACATCCCCCGACGCCAGAACGGCGTAATCCATATCCGGATCCTGCCCCGTCAGGTAGTCAACGCCCTGGACGATATTCTCCAGAGGATCCGGGCGGTTGGGCAGATGCACGACATTCGCCCCCAGGTCTACCTGCAAGTCGGGCTCGATTCCAACCACGACGATGCGATCAACAACACCAGAGTCGCGGAGCGCCTTCACCGTCCACCACACCAACGGCCGGCCAGCGACATCGATAAGGGCCTTTTGCGATACCCCTACGGATTCAGCCAGCAGGTCCGGCTTCTCCGGGTTGAACCCGGCCGTGACGACAGCGTGCAGCATGGGTATACCTCCTTGCCGGGGTTGGCCGCATTATAGATGCGTTCCCTGGTGGACGTCAATCATACGCCCGCCCGCCGCTCACTCGCGGTGATTACCCATAAGTGCGATATGTATGCTTAACATGCCCTTCTTCACCGCAGAGACGCCGAGGACGCAGAGGAACTCTCTTTATTTTCCTTTCCCCTCAGCGCTCTCCGCGACTCCGCGGTGAGATGTGGGTAATCACCGCCTCACTCGATTTGACGCCGATTCTCGTGGTACGTATAATTTATGCACCGTGACCTGACAATTGGCAGTCATCTCCCCGAGGGGAGAGTACCATAAGGGGGCCATTCCTCTCGTGTCAGAGAACCGGTCAAACCGGAGGACATAAGAGGCACGTGGCGCCCCTTTTTGTACTTCAGCTTTCATTTCCAAGGAGTCACCATGAAACTCATCGAGAGGTTAAACGAAGACTTGAAAGACGCCATGCGGGCTGGGGATCAAGCCCGTAAGCTAGCCATTCGCTCCGTCAAGACTGCCGTGCGCAACGCAGAGGTGGAGAAAATG
>JAGHDS010000056.1 GCA_021159845.1 Anaerolineae bacterium | reverse complement strand
TCCTACACCGGCCCGCGCCAGGTGGCCCGCGATGAACCCACCGACGGCCCCGCACCCGATCACGGCCACACGAGCATCGATCAGGCGGCGCTGTCCCGGTTCGCCGAGCGCGGCGAACAGCATCTGACGGTGATAGCGTCTTAGATCACTCATCGCCTGCCTTGCTCCCGTGTCGCCGGGCCATCCATTCCTCTCGCGTGAGCGTGAAGTCGATCTCATCCGTCTCGTCAATGCGCCCCCACCGGTCCAGGATGACCGGGCGAGAAGTCACCTCTCGAAAGCCTAACCGGCGCCATAGTCGCAGGGCACGCTGGTTAAATCCCCATACCCCAGGGATATAGAATCGGTCCGCCTCCAATCTCTCGAAGCCAAAGGCTAGCAGTAGCTCGACGGTCTCCGTCCCATAACCCTGCCCCCAGTACCGTCTGTCACCGATCATGATCGGCAACCTGTAGATACGCTCCCCTGGGTAGAGATCGCGGACCCACGGGAGATTCATACGCTCCAGGCAGACTTCACCGATCACCTCCCCCGTGACTTCGATGATGAAGAGATAGCCGTGCTGGGACAGGTACTCATAGATGGGACGAATATCCCCCACGCTGCGAGCGACGATGCCACTCCCCTCACACAGGCGCAGTACCTCCTTGTCCTGGTACCATACCAGTGCGAAAGGCAGATCCAGCTCTCGGAATGGCCGCAGCACAACGCGGGGGCCACGTAGAAACAGGCTATGTTCCTGGATCACTGAGCCATCTCATCTAAACGCCGGGCGATCGCGTCCCTCACGACCTGGACGTTGGCGGGAAGATATACGGGCGGGTTAGCATGTATGGCCTCCACGTCGTCAAGCGTGTTCTCGTGATATCCCAGTTTGAACTGGGTGAATTTCAGCCCATGGGCGGTAGAGATGACGACCACCCGGTCATTTCCCTTGATCACTCCCCGGCGCACGAGTTTAAATAGCACCGCCAATGCCACGCCGGTATGCGGGCAGGTGTACATCCCTGTCCTGTCCGCGATGGCAGCCGCGTTAGCCAGCTCGTTTTCAGTTGCCTGCTCCACCACACCGTCGAACTGCTGCAGGACTCGCACGGCCTTCTCGTAGCTTACCGGATTACCGATCTGAATCGCCGAGGCCAACGTCTCCTGAGCCTTCACCACCACTTTCTCGCGGAATCCCTTTAGATAGCTCTGATACAGCGGGTTGGCCTTGGCCGCCTGGGCTGCCACCAGCCGGGGGAGCTTGTTGATCAACCCCAACTCCCTCATAAGCAGGAGCCCCTTGCCCAGCGCCGTGATGTTGCCCAGGTTGCCCACTGGGATGATGATCCAATCCGGCACCGCCCAATCAAATTGCTGCACGATCTCGATGCCCACCGTCTTCTGCCCCTCAATGCGCAGGGAATTCATCGAATTAGCCAGATAGATCGTCTCATCCTCAGTCACTTCCTGGACGATGCGCATACAGCCATCGAAATCGGTATCCAGAGCCAGGACCAGGGCGCCGTTAGAGATCGGTTGGATGAGCTGGGCCGTGCTCACCTTGCCGCGTGGGAGAAAAACGATCGCAGGAATCCCTGCTGCCGCCGCATAAGCGGCCAGTGAGGGGGACGTATCCCCAGTGGAGGCACAGGCCACCGGCTGGATGGGCTTCCACTGCGCGATCATCTGGCGAACGACGCTGACCAACACCGTCATCCCCAGGTCTTTGAACGATCCCGTATGGCTGTTCCCACACAGTTTCACCCACAGGTCCGGCAGACCGATCTGCCTGCCCAGGCGTTCAGCCCAAAAGAGGTTCGTATGCCCTTCGTACATGGATACGATATTGTCGTCGTCAATATCGGGCACAATCCACTCCTTCTTGCCCCATACGCCGGATCCATAGGGCCACTGTGTGGTATGAGCCCGCTGCTCGAACAATTGCATCCACGCCGCGGGGCTGCGATCTTTCAACGCTTCAACGTCATGGGCAACCTCCAGCAACCCACCACACTTAGGGCACTGGTAAATCACGTCATACAGAGAATAGCGGCCAGGACAGCCGTGAATGCACTGGAACCATGCCGAGTACGCCATACGAGTCACCTGCCATTCTCAGGATAAAGCGTGGCTAATGGTATCATCGCGCCTCTGCTTTGTCAACGGCGCATATTTGAGTAATTGTTCACTGTTTCTCTCACTGGGGCCTATTGGCATCCAGTGAACGATGCGGATAGAGACGCGCTCAATCTCTCGTGTCTCCCTGCTATCAGGCATCCCACTCCATTCAGTACCTGCACCCGCATCTCGCCACCCGTTTGAAATGCACCCGGGCGTTTGCCGATGATGGATATGCTAAGATATAATGGGAAGGGTAAGTGAGTAACCTGATATGTTACGGTTACCACTTACGGATCGCTGGATGGCAAAGGGGTAACCTTTTGAGGAAAAGTGCTGTCATCTTTGGGGCAGGAAATGTTGGTCGTGGATTCCTTGGGCATTTGCTCCACGAGTCAGACTACGCGCTGACCTTCGTAGACATAGACCGCGAACTCCTCCGGGCCATCAACGCTCACAACGGGTATACGCTACGTTTGGCGGGTATTGATCGTGTCCAGGACCTGCACATCGGGCCCGCTCGGGGCATCTACGTCAAGGACCACTCCGCCGTGGCCCGCGCACTGGTAAAAGCCGATGTTGCCGTCACAGCGGTGGGTGCTCGTGCCCTTCCTGTGTTGGCGGAGCAGATCGCGATTGGCCTGGTTCAACGGGCCGAGGAGCGGCCGGGTGCACCTTTGAACATCATCATCTGCGAGAACTTGAGGAACGCGGCGGACGTCCTCCGCGGGGCGATCCGTCAGCATTTACCCACCAGACTCCATCCCTATCTGGAGCGAAATGTCGGTCTGGTGATGAGTGTCGTCGCCCGCATGGTGACCAGCCCACCGCCTGAGGAGAAGGCGGCCGACCCCACGCTGATCGTGGCCGAACCGTACTACCATCTGCCCGTGGACCGCAACGGCTTCGTAGGACCCATCCCCGAGATCTCCGGATTGGAGCCGCGCGATCACTTTGTGGCCTGGGTGGATTGGAAGTTGTACCTTCACAACGCGGGACACGCCGTGCTGGCTTACCTTGGCTATCAGCGGGAGTACATCTATGGCTACGAGGCACTGGACGATCCCCTGATAAGGCCTTGGGTCCAGAAGGCCATGCAGGAGTCCGCCAAGGCCCTGGCAGTGGAATACGCCTTTGATCCAGACAAGCTGGAGCGCGATATACAGGATCTCCTGGTCCGATTCACAAACCGGCACCTGGGGGACCCCATCTCTCGCCTGGCTCGCGATCCGCTCCGCAAACTAGCGCCGTCCGATCGGCTGGTGGGCGCGGCAACTCTCTGCCTGCGCCACGATGTCTCTCCGGAAGCCCTGGCCTGGGGCATAGCAGCCGCGTTGCTCTATGATGAGCCATCGGACCCTCAAGCGCAGGAGTTACAGGCTCGCCTGAAGGCCGGGGGATTGGATCAGGTTCTGAACGAGGTATGCGGTTTGTCCCCTCATGGTAATCTGGCCGTGATGATTCGGCCCAGATACGAGGCGCTGAAGGAGGGGAAAATGCCATCATCACCACCCGAGGCGACCTTGTGATCGTAACCGTCACGTTGAACCCGTCCCTGGATAAGACACTGAGAATCCCCCGACTGGAACATGGTGCGCTGAATCGCGTCCAGGTGGTCCGGCTGGACGTTGGGGGAAAGGGTTTCAACGTCTCCAGAGCACTTCTCGCCTTGGGCACGTCGAGCTTAGCCTTCGGTGTCGTGGCGGGCGGCACTGGTCAGACGCTGGCGGATGGGCTGCGGACGCTTGGCATCGAGGCCGAACTGGTGTGGGTTGAAGGAGAGACGCGATCCAATATCACCCTGTATGAGTCCGATCCTGGCCTATATACCAAGATCAATGAGCCAGGCCCGACGCTCGTGGTGGACGATATTCGAGAGATCCTCGCCCGAATCCAGCGGCGTGTCCGGCCAGGGGATCTATGGATATTCTGCGGCAGCCTGCCCCCTGGTGCACCTACAGACTTCTACGCTCAGCTCATCCGGCTGGTGCGCCAAGCTGATGCCTATGCCGCTCTCGATACCAGCGGTGACGCGTTGCGCGCGGGGGTAAAAGCCACGCCTTTCCTCATCAAACCCAATGTGGACGAGGCGGAGGCTTTGCTTGGACGCCCCATCACAAGCCTGGACGAGCAAGTCGCCGCGGTGCGGGAGTTACAATCTCGCGGCATCGAGATAGTTGCCCTCACGCGGGGCGAGGCAGGGGCATTGTTAGCAAGCCGTTCAGGGATCGTGGAAGCCATACCACCGATGGTCGCGACCGGCAGTCCCATCGGGGCCGGGGATGCTTTTCTGGCCGGGCTGGCCTACGCCTGGAGCCAGGGTGCTGGCCTGGTAGAGATGGCGCAGTGGGCGACGGCGTGCGGGACAGCTACGGCCGCCCAGGAGGGCACAGGTGTTGGGCGGCGAGGCGATGTTGAGCGTTTGCTGTCGCAAGTGCGCATATCTCACATCAGCGACGTAAATCCAGATGCAAGGAGACGATTATGACCGAGACGAGCAAAACCAAACGTGCTGAGAAGTCGGACGAGACCCTGCAGGGATTGGGCCGTGAACAGGCACTGGATATGCTCCGACAAATGATCGAGATCCGCCTATTCGAGCATAAGATGTTTGATTTACTCAGCCGAGATATTATCCGGGGAGCTTCTCATCTGTCGGCCGGGCAGGAAGCCGTCCCCGTAGGGGCAATCTCCGCTCTTCGCGATGACGATTACATCACCAGCACTCATCGCGGACACGGCCATTGCCATGCCCACGGAGACCGTCATGCCAAGACTCCAGAAGAGAAACAGGAGCACATGAACCGCATGATGGCGGAGATCATGGGTAAGGTCACAGGATATTGCAAGGGCAAGGGCGGCTCTATGCATATCGCCGATGCGGAACATGGTAACCTGGGCGCTACGGCTATTGTTGGGAGCAACATTCCGGTCGCCACAGGTGCTGCCCTCGCTCTCAAACTCCAAAAGAAAGATAGCGTTGTCCTGTGCTTTTTCGGTGAAGGGGCGGTGAATAATGGTGCCTTTCACGAGGCAGTGAACATGGCCGCCATTTGGAATCTGCCGGTCATTTACATGTGCGAGAACAACATGTACGCCATGTCTGTTCCCTGGAAGAAGGCCAGCAAGCTACCTGATGTGGCCGATCGTGTGCAAGCGTATGGGATTCCCGGTGTCACGGTCGATGGACAAGATGTGGTCGCCGTGCACAAAGTTGTCCAGGAAGCCGCTGAGCGCGCCCGGCGCGGCGAGGGCCCCACATTGATCGAGGCCAAGACCTATCGTTACTATGGGCATTCCCGCTCTGACCCTCGACGTTACCGCACGAGGGAGGAGGAGCGTGAGTGGCGGGAAAAGCGCGATCCCATTAAGCTGTTTAAGGAAAGGCTCCTTGCCCTGGGATGGCTCACCGAGGAAGAGTATGAGGAGATGGAACAAGCGGCGGAGAAGAAGCTGGAAACCGCAGTTGAGTTCGGATTGCAATCGCCGCAGCCACCGCCCGAGGAGCTGTACAAGGATGTATACGTGGAGGTCGTGACTCCCCAGGAGGAGATCGAGCGCGAACGCGCGCTACGTGAGCGAGTGCGCACATCGCCTGATATGAGGCAGATCACCTATCGGGAAGCGCTGAACGAGGCTCTGCGGGAGGAGATGGAGCGCGACCCGCGCGTCTTCCTGATTGGCGAGGATATCGGCCTGTATGGCGGCGCTTATGGCGTGACTCGCGGTCTCTTCGAAAAGTTCGGAGAAGAGCGGGTCATGGATACACCGATCTCGGAAGCGGCTATCGCTGGCGCTTGTGTCGGCGCGGCTATGATGGATATGCGCCCCGTTGGGGAGATCATGTACGTGGACTTCACCCCGTTGTCTATGGATCAGCTGGCCAATCAAGGGGCGAAGAATCGTTACATGTTCGGCGGGAAGACAACGGTTCCCCTAGTCATGCGCACGGAGGGCGGCGCAGGCCGGGCGATCGGCGCCCAGCACTCTCAGAGCCTGGAGGCCATCTGGACGCACTTCCCTGGCATCTACATCGTCATGCCAGCAACGCCATACGACGCCAAGGGATTGCTCAAGGCTGCTATCCGCGATCCTAACCCCATCCTCTTCATCGAGCATAAGATGCTGTACGGGACTAAGGGGCCAGTCCCCGAGGAGGAGTATACGATTCCTCTGGGGGTAGCCGACGTCAAACGGGAGGGCACAGACCTTACCATTGTGACCTACTCGCGCATGGTGTTGCGCTCGCTGGAGGCGGCCGAGATCCTGGCTGAGCAGGGGATCAGCGTAGAGGTGGTTGATCTGCGCACGCTCAAGCCTCTGGATCTAGACACTATTGTGCAGTCGATCAAGAAGACAGGACGTTTCGTCGGCGTCACTGAGGGGTATCGCACGAACAGCTTCATCAGCGAAGTGATGGCGCTGGTGAACGAGGCCGCCTTCGATTGGTTGGATGCGCCTATGGTGCGTGTGGCGGCCGCTGACGTGCCCGTGCCGCGAGCGGAGTCGCTGGAGGACCTGGCTATCCCGAACACGCAGGCCATTGTGCGCGGGTGCCTGGAAGCGCTGGGCAAGACGGTTTAAGGGGAGGCGACGCACTATGGCAACGGAAGTGATTGTTCCTAAAATGGGCCAGACGGTGGAGACAGTGCGCCTGGTCCAGTGGCTGGTGAAGGAGGGGGACCAGGTCCATCGCGGTGACCCGATATTGGAGATCGAGACGGATAAGGCTACCTTTGAGGTGGAGGCTCCCGCGTCGGGTGTGCTGCGCGTGATCGAGCACAAGGATGGGGAAGAGGTCCCCGTCGTGACCCGGGTAGGGATCATCGCTGCCCGGGATGAGGACATCAGCGCGCTGCTAAGCGGCGGGGCGAAGCAAGAGAAGGTCGCGACCGAGCCTGAGGTCGAAGCCCCAACCACCGCTGCCCCATCGACGGCGATGGAGGCGCCGACTCCCGCCGAGCGTAGTGCTCTGAGGCGTGTTTTCGCTTCGCCCAGGGCGCGGCGACGGGCGCGCGAGGCCGGCCTGACCGATCTCTCGGGTATCCAGGGCACGGGTCCTGGCGGCCGCATCGTGGAGGCGGACGTGGTGGCCTATCTGGAACAGGCGGCGCGTCCTCAACCAGCGGCCCCCGCGGCCGAGGTAACCCCCTTAGCCAGGCGAGTCGCGGCCGATTTGGGTGTGGATCTCAGCAAGGTCACCGGGACGGGGCCGGGAGGCCGGATCACGCGGGAGGATGTGGAACGTGCCGCGCGGGAGGCAGCCGTGGCACCGACGGTGGCTGTTCCCGAGACAGCCAAGGTGAGCGAGGTCGTGCCGCTTCGCGGCATCCGGGCGGTCATCGCCCAGCGGATGAGCGAGTCTTACCGATCAGCCGTGCACGTTACCGAGTTTACCGAGGTAGATGCCACGGAGCTGGTCGAGCTACGAACGCGACTGAAAGAAGATGGCGTGCCGGTCTCGTACAACGACCTCATAGTTTACATCGTTGCACGCGTATTGCCCGAGCATCCGGCGCTCAACTCGGCCCTGGTCGGAGAGGAGATCCACTACTATAAGGCCATCCATATCGGTGTCGCTGTGGATACGGAGCGCGGCCTGCTGGTGCCCGTCATCAAGGATGTGGATAAGAAGCGCCTCTCGCAGATCGCTCAGGAGTTCGCGAGTCTGGCGCAGGCGGCCAGGGATGGGCGGATATCTCCCGATGACCTGACTGACAGCACGTTCACGATCACCAACCTGGGCATGTACGAGATCGATGGGTTCACCCCGATCATCAATCCTCCGCAGTGTGCCGTCTTGGGCATAGGGCGGATCACAGACAAGCCGGTGGTGAGGGAGGGGCAAATCGTGGTGCGCAAGATGATGGTGCTCAGCCTCTCTTTCGATCACCGGATCGTGGATGGTGCCCCGGCGGCGCGATTCCTACAGCAGGTGAAATATCTCATAGAACATCCCCATCTGCTTCTGGCTTAAGGTGGCCGGTGGGGGCAAGACAACGTTGAGCTCCCTATTAGGAAGGGGGCTCAACGTTCCCTGGGTCGGTGGACGCGAGGCGTACGTGGATGGTATGACGAGGTTGCGTTCTCATCAGCCGGATGTCCAAGGTGCCCAGGACGCAATCTCCCTAAGGAAAGAAGCTCATGAAAAACTCGATCAAGTTGTTCCGTGTATTAGGAATTGAAGTTGGGCTCGATTATTCCTGGTTCCTGATCTTCGCGCTGCTGACCTGGACGTTAGCATCGGAGGTCTACCCGCGCTCTAACCCGGCCTGGCCCAGTGTCTTCGTCTGGTCATTGGCTGTCGTCACGAGCTTACTCTTCTTCGCCTCTGTCCTGGCCCATGAGTTCGGCCACAGCGTCGTTGCCTTGCTCACTGGCGTGCCTGTCCAACGTATTACTCTCTTCATCTTCGGCGGTATTGCTCAGATCGCGCAGGAGCCTCGTCGTGCGCTGGACGAGTTCCTGATCGCCGCGGCGGGACCGCTCGTCTCCTTTGTCCTGGCCCTCGGGTTTGGCACAGTGTGGTTGTTTGGAATGCTTGTGCACGTCAGGTCTGTCACGACGCTGGGCGGATGGCTGGGGGGCATCAACCTCACCCTGGCCGTGTTCAATCTCATCCCCGGGTTTCCCTTGGATGGAGGACGTATGCTCCGGGCCGCTATTTGGGGAGCGACGGGGAGCCTGGATCGAGCCACTCGTATCACGGCACGCCTCGGGCAAGGTATCGCCTATATCTTCATATTCTGGGGGGTATGGCGTGCCTTCCGTGGGGACTGGGTTGGCGGTCTCTGGATCGCCTTCATCGGCTGGTTCTTAATGGGCGCGGCCGCGCAAAGTGTCCAGCAAGTCGCTCTTCGGGAGCTACTGGCGGGTTTCAAAGCGGGGGATGTCATGACGACACACTTTCCCACTGTGCCTCCGCAGCTCACGCTTGACGTGCTGGTAAACCAGATGGTGATCCCGACGGGCCAACGCTATTTCCCCGTCACCCAGGACGGCAAGTTAGTTGGGCTGGTTACGCTACACCGCATCAAGGCGGCCGGACGCGACAGGTGGCGTGAGACGAGCGTGCGAGATATCATGATCCCACGCGACGAGATGCTGGTCGCCCGACCAGATGAGCCGTTAGAGGCGCTCTTCGCTCGTATGACGACCGACGGTGTGAATCAGATCCCTGTCATCGACGAGCAGGGGCGTATGATCGGCCTGGTTGCCCGGGACCACGTGCTCTCCTTCCTGCGAACCCATGCCGAGCTATCTGCGTGATGTCCTCGCTTTGTATTTGTAAATCGCGTATCGACCGGCTGGGGAGATGCGCATACTTGTGAAAGAGAAAAAGAGAAGGCCAGAGCGGTCGTTCGGCCTTCTCTTTTCATCCTCACTTTTTTCCCATCACGGCTCGAAGCGCTTTAACAGCAAACTGGCGTTCTGGCCACCGAAGCCGAAGGCGTTGCATATAGCCGCGTCCACTTGGACGCGGCGCGATTCGTTGGGGACGTAATCCAGATCGCACTCCGGGTCCGGTTCCTGGTAGTTAATGGTTGGTGGGACGATCCCGTCGTTGATCGCCTGCACGAGCACGGCAGCGGAAAGCGCACCAGAAGCTCCCATCATATGCCCCACCATAGACTTCACCGAGCTGACCGGTATTCGATACGCTGTATCCCCGAAGGCCCGTTTGATGGCCGCGGTCTCTGCAACATCATTGAGCTGGGTGCCCGTTCCGTGGGCGCAGATGTAGCCGATGTCTTCGGGCGCCATCGCCGCCTCGCCCAACGCCTTCGTCATGGCCAATGCGGCGCCGCGCCCGTTGGGATCCGGCGCTGCCAGGTTGTACGCATCAGCAGATAGACCGTAACCTCCAAACTCAGCCAGTATTTTGGCCCCGCGCGCCTGGGCATGCTCCAACGTCTCCAAGACCATGACCACAGCGCCTTCGCCGAGTACCATGCCATCTCGGGTGCGATCGAAGGGGCGACAAGCACGCTCGGGTTCATCGTTGTGGGTGGACATGGCTCCCAGCCGACTGAAAGCTGCCATAATCAACGGGCTCGTATAAGCATCGGCTCCGCCGGCGATGGCGACGTCAATCTCACCGCGTTGCAGGCGGCGCACCGCCTCCCCCAGCGAGACCACGCCGGTAGCACAGGCCGCTACTGGGGAGTTCACTGGCCCATGTGCCCCTAATCTGATCGCGACGTAGCAAGGGGTTGTACTGATGAGCACCGCTGGTGCTGAGGCTGGGTTCACCCGACGCGGTCCGTTGTCCCGTAGCAAAATCGATTGACGTTCCAGAATGTCCAGAGCGCCAAAGGCACTGCCGATCTCGATCCCAACACGCTCCGAGTCCTCCTTGCTCATATCAAGGCCGGCCTCAGCGATGGCCTGCTGTGTGGCTGCCCAGCCGAATTGGGTCACCCTTCCCAGCCGTTTGGTCTCCTTGAACGGCATATACTCCCCAGGATCAAAATCCTTCACCATAGCGGCGATACGCGTGGGAAACCCGGTTGCATCAAAGTGAGTGATCTCACGGACAGCGGATTTCCCCTCTAGCATTGCCGCCCAGGATTCTTTCCATGTGAGTCCCAGCGGCGTAATGGCACCAATGCCCGTGATGACCACTCGAGGGTTCGACTCACTGGCTCGCGTACCGCGTTGCATGCGATTTGCCTCCCCAAAGTTGCGCTCCATTCTAATTCCCCCTCATGTCCCTTGATGTCAAAACAGCACCCCCGGCACGACCCCGGTGTCTGCCGTGGATGCTTTATCATAGAACCCATTGGTAATCCAAAAGTCGCGGATGTACCCCATGCGTATCCCATCGCTTGGGCAATACATCAACCTGGCCACTTCCCAGTGATGGCCGCATCTAGACACTGATCTAGCGTGCCAAACCGCATGCGCACTCCGGAATGGGCCGGCATATAACACGCCATCTTCCCCGCGTTCGTCGCCACAGAACGGATACCTAACATGCGCACGGGGGCAACCACAGCACACGTATCGGCTACGACCCTTCCCCCGGCCTCCTCGATGGCTTGTGCCAGACCTTTCTCAGTCGCCAGGCCCTTCACATACCGAGCGGTGGTCACCCACAACCTGGTAGCCAGTCGCCGCCCCCATACCCGATGGGCGATGTATTCGATCTCGCTCAGAGAGGCGTGCGGACAGCCGATGACCACCAGATCCGGATGGCGCAGGCCAGGGTCTGCATCCATCGCACGGTAGGCTTCCGTTAGATCGTGAATGACCAGGCGGCGTGCTCCCGGTCGCACGATCCGGTCACCCAGGTCTGAAGCCTCCGGCGTGTATCCGGCGATATGGTACAGGGCCACGGCTCCATACGCCGCCAAAGTCGCGCCCAGAGTCTTCAGCCGGTCGCAGGCCGGGCCGCCCGTTTGGATGTCCTCCGGCAATGGCGGCAGCCAGGTTGCCAGACCAACGAAGTATGGCACACAGCGTCCTGCCTCTCGCCCCACGAGGTATCCTAACGCGCTGAAATCAGCAATGTTATGCACGGGACACTTGATCTCAACGATGAGATCGGCTAAGCGATTTTCGCTCAGATGGTACCCGTAGCGTGCTGTGCGCCCCACGACAGCGGCAGCCAACGCAGATGGCCCGCCCTCCCGATTCGTGTAGGCCCCCAGCACAGAGTTGGCAAAGACGACGGCCGAAGACTCGGCCCAGGCCAGGTGATCGCCCCGATGAACGCGAAACGAAGGTAATAGATACGGGGTACACGTGAGGGTCGGCTGCACCCCCATCCGCTCGAAAGCCTCAATAGCCGCGAGCTGCGTTCGGGCGAAATCGGGGTCAATGCCCATCTCATGCCAGCGATCCGCTTCCATCCCCATCGGGTTCAGCATAGCAGGCACCC
>JAGHDS010000463.1 GCA_021159845.1 Anaerolineae bacterium | reverse complement strand
GGACCGGGGGTTGGCGTCGGGGTGGGCGTTGCCGTTGGCGTGGCGGTCGGAGGCACAGGCGTGGCGAAGAACGCTAAAAGCGGAGCGGGTGGTACCGGCCCTGAGCAGGACGTGATGGCAGCTACCGCGAACATAAGCACAATGTCCACGAGTGGTTGCACGGTCCGTTTCAATGCTCCTATGTATGGATATGATATGGCCTTCACCTCGAGGCGAAGGATACCGCAGTCACCTATACTCGTCAAGGCAGGGACGAGCATGTGGTCGTTTCTTGTAGCTTCTACCTTTCTCGGGTGCCCCCAAGGGACACCACTACCAGGGTAAGCGTTTGAGCGTTGAAAAGCCCCGCCCCTTAGCAATGGCTAGTTGCATGAATTGGTGAGATAGGCTAATATGAAGTTGTGTGCATGTTAGCCTCCAGCGTTTCCTTAAATATCCCTCAGACACTCTGTGATTGCGTGTCTTGGATCAGAGAGCGGTTTTGGAAGCTCTTCCGATGTGATAGAGCGCGCGAGGAGAGGCTCACGGCGGGCGCATGACATCAGAGAAGTACTGACCATGCCGAGGTGAAACACATGGTACGACAGACCTTCGAGCAAGAGCTGCAGCGGCTCCAGGGCGAGATCCTCGATCTGGGGCGCATGGTCGAGGAGGCCATTCTCAAAGCCGTAGATTGCTTAAAGCGACAGGACCAGGAATGCGCCAGGCGGATCATCGCGAATGATCAGGTGATCAACGACAAACGATTCGCTATCGAGGCAGACTGCCTTACGTTGATCGCCACACAGCAGCCTATGGCCAGCGACCTGCGCACGTTAGCCGCCATCCTTGAGATCGCTACGGAGCTGGAGCGCACGGGCGACTACGCCAAGGGGATATCCAGGATCACGTTGCTCATTGGCAAGCAGCCTTTCATCAAGCCGCTGATTGACATCCCTCGCATGGCGGAGAAGGCTTGCGATATGCTCGGTAGGGCATTGCAGGCCTTCGCCCAGCGAGACGTCGAGGCGGCCACCGCCATTCCGAAAGAGGATGACGAGGTGGACGCCCTCTATAACCAGGTGTACCGTGAGCTGCTTACCATCATGATGGCCGATCATAATACGATCGACCAGGCGACTTACCTGTTGTGGGCCGCCCATAACCTGGAGCGGGCGGCCGATCGTGTGACCAACATCTGTGAGCGCGTGATCTTCACCGTACGAGGTGAGATGACGGAATTCGATACAGAGGAGACCTTGCTCTCGAGCACTGACCCGAGCCGCTCAGAGGGCGCCTGAGAGGCCGAGGATGCGCACCCTCGCTAAGTCCCCTTCATCAGTCGGGGGGTGCTTTGTTGCAAGTGGGGCCCTTCGCAGGTCGCAATTTGTGAAGGAATTGGGGTGACCTCTTGGCGGGATGCGGAAAAGAGCGTCCCTGGATGTCTTCCTGGATGCTTGGGGGAGCTGACAGGCCGCACCATTACCATTCATTCAGTGTGAGGGGAAGATAGAAGGGGTATCTCGTCCCCTCATCGGAGACCAGTGATGGCCGTACGACGTTGCGCCTCCAGTACGAGGTGATCGTCTCAAGCAGCTCACTAGAAGGAACGTCCGCGTGGTTCCCAGGGTCGGGACCATGTCGGAAATTGAATGCGTCCACTTCCGTGGCGTAAGGAAGCCATGAGGTCTCCCATAGCCAGAGCGCATAGTTCATTCCCCGCCGCTCGAACAAGTCCATCTCATCACGCATGAACTGATCCGCACCTGGTTCCCATCGCATGACGCCGTATTCGTTCACTGCCACCGGGACATGGTACTCACTGATGAAAGCGTCTACCGGCGCCAGCCATTCCTCCAGCCAGGCACGATCGAACTGGTCAGGCTTCCCATCCCAGTCGGTGTCGAAAACGCCCGGGTACGTGTTCACCAGGTCGGGTGGTGTCTGATGGGTATAGGCCATCGGCTCATACTGGTGCACGGTGTAGACGGTGTGCGGGTCGCCAGTTGGCTGTAGGTACGGTAGCCAATCTACACGGCTGTAGGCCATGCCACCGATCAGGATAGGCGTGTCCGGGTCCACCTCCCGAATGGCCGCCGTGATGCGCGGGTAGAGCTGGTTCCAGTCGTAAAGGGTACCCCCGTATTTGTCGTAGAACTCCTGTGGGTCCCATATGTCTAATGGATCACCTAACGGGTAGCTTCCTACCTCGTTGCTATTCGGCTCGCACATCAGATCGTAGCCGATCACGACCGGGTTGTCTTTGTACCGCGCGGCAGTGTAGCGCCACATGGCCACCCAGGCGTCTTGGGCCGCGCGGTCGCCCCATACCCGGTTATTGTAATAGCTGGGCGGGAACCAACCCTCGTCCGGATCGCTGACATCATCTTCGCCCCAAAAGGCCCAAAACTCGCTGCGGCCTGGCCCGGTGCGGAAGGTAATCACGGCGAACATATCCGCTTTCGCAATCTTTGCCAGCAGGTCATCCAGGTTCGCCTGGGCTGCTGCGTCCACGGTATAGGGTTCCGTCTCGCTGAACAAGCCGGGGTGGGAGATGTTGACGTAGTTGGCACCCAGCGCTGCCAGCCGGTCGAAGTCTGCCTGTGTATACGGCGGCCCGATGGCCCCTGAGCCCATGAACTCCGATCCGTCCAGGTCCGGGTAGACGCGACGCTGATAGATGTTGGCACCTCGCAGCTTGGTGCTCCCCGTCCATAGCGCCCACTTACCGCCGGTCAACGCTACGCTCGATGGGACCACGTTGGAGGCCGATGCGCGCGCCTGGGCCGAGTCGGGATGTACGATCAGTGAGGAGGCATCCACAGCCTCGAAGTCCGTCCCATGTACCTGGTGCAGCTCGTGAAGTACATCGTTATCCCATCGATCGTCAGGTGCACCGGAGATGAACCACGCTCTCCCGTTGTCCGCCAGGATCATACCGTATCTCTTTAATGCCTGTAGGATGACCTGAGCTTGCGGTGAGAACCCTGAGATGTCGAAATCGGCACGCAGTCGGAAGCGCTGCCCCATAGGGGGGTAACGGCCCGCCGTAAGGTCCGATGCGTAATGGCGAGCGGGCCACACATACGCTTTGCGGGTGCGCGGCGCCGTGAACCGAATCGCGTGTCGGATCTCGCCAGCTGCTACCTCATCGTAGCGGACCAGCCCGGGCAGGATGGGTAACCCCGCCGCGTCGGCCGAGGTCCATCCGGCCGGGCGCAGCGCGTTGGAGTTCAGGTCGAAAATGGCCCCGGAGCCAGCGTGCCAGCTGCCGTCAGGCTGAGGCCAGGCATCGTACAGCTCGTATAACATGCAGTGATCGCGATCTACAATCAGGACGTGCCGGTCGCCGTCGCTACCCCGTCCGCCCTCGATGGGCGCATCGGGGGGGATGGGATAAGGACCGGGATCGCTTT
>JAGHDS010000401.1 GCA_021159845.1 Anaerolineae bacterium | reverse complement strand
TGGATTCTTTTGGGTTGCGCTATCCACGATCGCCTCGCGCTTGGTCTCGTTCTTGACCACGCTGATCCTGGCCAGGCTGCTGACGCCTGCCGATTTCGGCCTGGTGGCGCTGGCCTTGCTGGCGATCAACTCCCTGCAATTCTTCCAGGAACTGGGATTCGGCGCGGCGTTGATCTATCGCCAGGAAGACGTGGAAGAGGCGAGTTACACCGCATTCTTCTCCATTGTTTGTATGAGCCTGCTGCTGTACACCCTCTCCGCGCTGGGAGCTCCCCTGGTGGCGCGTTTCTTCGACTCGCCAGGGTTGACGTCCGTGCTGCGTGTGTTGGCTCTCATCATGGTGATAGGGTCCTTTGGGCAGGTACCTTATGTGCTCCTGTCCAAAGAGCTGGATTTTCGGCGCCGTGCGGCACCGGATGTCCTGTCCGGGTTCGGGGGTAGCGTGCTTGCCATCGGCCTGGCGTTGAGCGGCTTTGGCGTGTGGAGCCTGGTGTACGGCCAGATCCTCGAGAGCGCCTTGCGAACCGTGCTCGTCTGGCGATTCTGTCCGTGGCGGCCGCGGCGCTCGTTTAGCTGGTCGATCGCCCGCGACCTTTTCGGCTATGGTAAACACATCGTTGGCTCACGGGTGCTTATCTTCTTCATCACGAATATCGACGATGCGTTTGTGGGGAAGTTGGCGGGTAGCACGGCGCTGGGGCTGTACGGCCTGGCATATAAGATCTCCAACCTGCCGGCGACCCAGATCACCCGGCTGATCAATCAAGTCATGTTCCCGGCCTTCTCCCGGATGCAGAATCGGGTGGATGAGATGCGGCGCACATACTTCACCGCTGTACGCACTGTGGCCTGGCTCTCGGCGCCCATCGCCGTGGCCACGGTCGTCTTCGCTCCCAACTTCGTGATCGGCCTTTACGGCGATACCTGGGCCCCGGCCGTTCTGCCGATGCAATTGCTGGCCGTGTATGGGTTCATCCGCTCGATAGCCGCCAACATGGGGAACATCTTTCGGGCCGGCGGACGACCGCAGTGGCTGGTGTACATCGCAGCCTGGCGGTTGGCCACGATGGCGTTGTTGCTCTATCCAGCTACGCACTATTATGGAATCGTCGGAGTCAGCGCGCTCTCCGCTGGCGTGGCTGTGGTCGATTTCATCATCAGCGCGTGGCTGGTGGACAAGCTCCTGGACGCATCCATCCTGGAGTACGTCCGCATTTTGGCCCCCGCCCTGGGATGCGGAGCGGTCGCGGCGGGGGCTGGCAGGCTGGTCCTGGGTGTTTCATGGGGACGTCCTCTATGGGGATTGCTGGCGGCAGGCATCGTGATGGGCATCGTATATCTGCCGTTGATTTGGCTGGCCGATGGAGAACTTCGTCGCTGGGTGAGCATGGCTCGCCATTACATCCCACGATGGCGGGATCACGCGGTTGAGGGGATCAAATAGGATGATGACCCCGGGAGAGGATCCGATGCGGGTGGTGCAAGCCACGAGGGTGCGTCAGAACCCATATGTGACGCTGCTGGGACGGGCGATGCAGGCCCGGGACTCTCGGCTGGATTGGTGGATCACCGCTGATCTCTCGCCGGAGTGGGCGGCCGCGTATCGAGGCCGCATCGACGTGCTGCATCTCCACTGGCCCGATCTGTTCTATCGATCGGGAGGCCTGTGGGGAACCAGCCGGGCGATGTTGACCTTGCAGCGTACGCTCTCGGGGCTGCAGTCGGATGGGGTTGCGCTGGTGTACACGGTGCACAATTTGCTGCCCCACGAAGCGCGTTGGCCCTGGCTGGATTGGCTGGCGACGCTGTGGCTGTTACGACACGCGGACGTCGTGCACGTGCATGATCCCGAGACGGCGTGGGAGATCAGCCGCGTGCGCTGGGGCCGCCGTCGTCAGGATGTGCGCATCATTCCTCATGGTCATTATATCGGCGTCTATCCCAATACACGCACGCGGGCTGAGGCGCGTCAACGCCTGGGGCTTGCCGGGGGGACCTTTGTGTACCTGTTCCTGGGACAGATCCGTCCCTATAAAGGGCTGGAGCAACTTCTGGAGGCTTTCCGCCGGGTGGCGCGGGACCAGGATCGGCTTTTGGTGGCGGGGAATGCCCGACCTCGCGACGGCGATTATGTGGAGTTCATCCTGCGCCGCGCGGCTGTGGACTATCGCACGCAGGTGCGGATGGGCTACGTCCCGGATGATGAGGTGCAGGATTACATGAACGCGTCCGACGTCTGCGTGCTGCCCTATCGCCATGTGGTGACCTCGGGCAGCGCCATGTTGGCGTTCTCCTTCGGCCGGCCGATCGTGGCACCGCGCCTGGGCCCGTTCCCGCGGCTGGTGGGGAATGGTGAGCGCGGTGTGCTGTACGATCCCGACGATGACGTGGGGTTGGCGACCGCGTTGATTCGGGCCCGGGAGATGGATCTGCGGGCGATGGGCGCGGCCGCGTTGGAGTACGCGCGCTCATTGGATTGGAAAGATCTGGCTGATCGGCACCTGGCTGCCTACCGTGAGGCTGTCGCCCGCGCCCGACGTCGGGTGTCGACGTTGAGTGCGGTCATCGAGCGCAGGCAGGAGGCGCATCATCCGTGATCGAAGGACAGAGCTTTCTCTGTTTTGCCCCTGGCCCCTGGGATGACATATGGCGCAATCGACACCAGATCATGACCCGGCTCGCGCGCCGGAATAAGGTGCTGTGGATCGAGCCGCGCGCCTATCTGCGTCCCACGCTGCGTCAGCTCCGCCGCGGGAAGATCGGGTGGCGAGATCTGCGCCGTCCGCTGGCCGTGCCCGTCCGCGACAACCTGTGGGTGTATCGCGATCCGGTGTACGCGCCCATCGCTGGCAGGCGATTTCATCTGGGAGCGATCACGCAGGCGCTGCGAGTGCGCGCCATGAAGAAGACCATGCGACGTCTGGGGTTCGGCCGTCCCCTGTTATGGCTCACGCGCTACTACCAGGCGGACGTCGTGGGCACCTGCGGCGAGCGGCTGGTCATCTATCACATCTCGGATGAATACTCTGCCTATGCCGCCGTGCGTGACCCGGAGGCTGTGCGACGAGCGGAAGCCGAACTGATCCGACGGGCTGATCTGGTACTGGTGACCTCGCCCGCCCTGTTGGAGTCCAAGCGTCCGTTGAATCCGCACACGTATCTGGTGCCCAACGCTGCCGATGTGGAGGGGTTCGCCAGGGCCGCGGCGGATCCGACGGTCCCGCCGCGGATGACGGCGTTGCCGCGGCCGATCGTGGGATATGTTGGCGCGCTGAACGAGAAGTTGGATTACGAGCTCATACGCTCGATCGCGCTGGCCCGGCCGGAGTGGTCGATCGCACTGGTGGGGCCGCTGGGGTTGTACTCCCAGCCGCACAAGGCAGATGGGATCAAGACGTTACCGAATGTACACCTGCTGGGTCGTGTGGATGTATCCGAAGTCCCGTACTACATTAAGTCGTGTGATGTGTGCCTGTTGCCGTACGAACGCAACGAGTGGACGCGAAATATTGACTCGCTGAAGTTGTACGAGTATCTTGCCTGCGGCCGGCCGGTGGTGGCGACGGATATCCCTGCCGCGCGTGGGTTCTCCGACCTGGTGTACATCGTACGCGATGCGCCCGAGGCGTTGGATGCGATCCAGGCCGCGCTGGGGGAGAGCACGCTGGAGATGGCGCACCGTCGGCAGGCTGCCGTGGCGGGGCATACCTGGGACGCTCGTGTGGAGCAGATCTCGCAGCTGGTGAGCGAGGCGCTCCAACGCACGAAAGGGCGTGACTAGGAGAGCGTCCACGGAGGGTGCAGAAAAGCCTCAGGAAGAGGACGCATGGTGGAACAATCATTAGGATATTGGACCATCTTACGTAAGCGGCTGTGGGTGATCGCCGTGCTCTTCGTCGCGACCATGAGCGTGATCGGCTACAGCGCGCTCACGGCGAAGCCGCGCTACCGTGCCTCAGTGCGGCTGCAGGTGCTTCCCGTGGAGCCGGAGGAGGTCACGTTATTTACCCAGGTTCGCAACATGACGATTAACGATCAGATCATCACCACGCAGACGGATTTCATCTCCGTAGTTACTAGCGATATAGTGGCCCTGCGTACCATTGCCAAGCTCAATCTGGATATCCGCGCATCGGATTTGCTGGATCATGTGACGGCGACGCGGGACGGCGATTTCATCACGGTGTCCGTGGAGGGAGATAGCCCTCAGCAGGCGGAGGAGATCGCTACCACGTTGGTCGAGAGCGCGTTGAAGTATTATCGCGAGACGCGAGCGCGGCCTGCCGTGGCGAGTGGGCAATTCATCCGGCAGCAGCTGGAGCAGGCCAAGCAGGAGCTGGCGGCGGCCGAGGACGCGCTGCTCAAGTTCAAGCTTCAGAATAACGTGGGTTCGCTGGATCGAGAGATCCAGGCCTATCAGGACGCGATCCGCACGCTGCGTGCGAACCGGGATAACGCGTTGATCGCCGCGCGGCAGGCGGAGGCGCGTAAGGCGGAGTACGAGAAGCTGGCGAAGGATATGGAGGAAGCCGCCGATGCGGCGGTACGCCAGGCGGCCACAGCGAAGGCGAAAGGGGATGAGGACGCCCTGCGGAAGGCCCAGGATGCAGAGGAGTATTATCGCCAGAAGGCCCGGGACTACCGGGCCTTAGCCGGGGACCAAAGCGTGACCGCCGCCTCGCAGCGGACCGCGGCTACCCAATACGAGCAGTTGGCGGCCCGGCGTGATACGGACCTGGCTACGTTGCTCGGGCTGACGGCTGAGCGCGACGCGCTGCAAATGGCGGTCGATCAGGCGCGCTCTACCTATGAGTTCCTGCAGAGCAAGGCCAATGAGGCAGCGTTGAAGCAAAGCCAGGCGCTGAGCCTGGGCTACCTTCAGGTGGTCGAACCGGCGCATCCCCCTGAGCGCCCGGCGCCATCCCGATTCGGGCGCATCGCCCTGGCGGGCGCGGTGGTGAGTATCCTGGCGGGCGGTGTGTTGGTATTCCTGCTGGAGTTTTTGGAAACGCTATGGCGGCCGTCCCGGCCGAGACCAACCACCGAGTGGACGGGTGACCGTGCCCTGTAATGGCTTACGAGCGCCTGGCGGCCGGGCCCCGCGTCGGGTGCTCTACGTCGATTTATCCCCGAGCAGCGGTGGCTCCATCCACAGCCTGCTCTCACTTTTGACGCACCTGGATCGCGCCCGCTGGGAGCCAGTCGTGGCCATCGCCGCGCGCAACCCCGCTCTTACCCGATTCAAAGCGTTGGGCGTATCCATGTGGCTTGTAGAGACCGGCGTGGGCGCGCGTCGGACTCCCACGTTGGGGCAGCGCGCGGCCGCTCACCCTGTGACTGGACGGCTTTGGCGCTGGCCGTGGTTTGCCCGCGTGTGGGGAGCGGCGCGATGGGGACGGCGGATGGCCACGCGGATATGGCCCCAGTCCAGGGCGTTGGCCCGGATCATACGGGAGGCCGGCGTCGATGCTGTTCATCTTAACGATGCGCTGACGATGAGCCGCCCGGGCGTGGTAGCGGCAGCGTGGACGGGACGGCCCAGCCTATGCCACGTGCGGAGCTACGACCGGCTGGGGCGGGGGGATCGCTGGCTGGCCGGTCGGATCCAGCACTTCATCTACATCAGCCGGGCGCTTCAGCAGAGCTACCAGGCCCAGGGAATCGCTCCTGGGCGCGGCGATGTGGTCTATAATGGCATTGACCTGGCCCGATTTGAAGGGATGGTGTCTCGAGATGAGGCCAGGCGTGCACTGGGGATTCCACGGGACGCGTGGGTGGTGACAGCGTTGGGACGGCTCGTGCCGTGGAAGGGACAGGAAGTGTTCCTGCGAACGATCGCCCGGCTGACGGGACGGTGGTCGAACCTGGTGGGGCTCGTGGTGGGCGGTGAGGAGCCCTATGCGCCGGGGTATCGTGAGCGGTTGCAAATGCTGGCGGAACAGCTGAGCGTGGCCCGGACGGTCCGATTCCTGGGACATCGAAAGGATATCCCGCTCATCCTGGCGGCCACGGACGTGGTCGTGCATCTGCCGGTAGAGCCTGAGCCGTTCGGCCGAGTGGTCGTGGAGGCGATGGCTGCCCGACGTCCCATAGTGGCGGCGGCCATCGGCGCGATCCCCGAGCTGGTCAGGGATGGGATCGATGGCCTGTTGGTGCCTCCCGGGGATGAAGCGGGCGTGGCCGATGCGCTGGCAGGGCTGATGAGCGATGCAGCGTTGAGGGAGCGGATGGGGAAAGCCGGGCGCTCCCGCGCGGAGCGTGATTTCACGGTGGAGCGCTATGCCCGTGGTGTGATGGCGGTGTACGATCGTCTGGGCTGGTGACTTGGGGACGATGAGGAGGTCTTCGTGCTGGCGAGGGCGTGGCGTCTGACATACCATCCCGTGGTACAGACAGTCGGACGGGTCCTGTTGGGCGTTGCCGTCTTCGCTTTGGGTGTGGGGCTGGGACTGGTGCTCGTCTCGCCCAAATGGCACCTGGCCGTGACGATGGTCGGGCTCTCGGCGATTTTTCTCCTCATCCTGATGGACCAGCGTGATGGGTTCCTGGTCTGGATGG
>JAGHDS010000276.1 GCA_021159845.1 Anaerolineae bacterium | reverse complement strand
CGCTGCTCAGTCTGTCGGGTGATCGGGTATACACCGGGCGCAGCGACACCAGCGGCGCATATACCGTGAGCGGGGTCCCAGCAGGGGATTACACCCTCACCCCCAGCAAGTCGGACGACGTCAACGGCATCACCGCCTACGATGCATCCCTGGTGCTGCAACACGACGCGGGGTTGACCACGCTGACCGGGCATGCCGCCATTGCCGCGGACGTGAACAAGTCCGGCGTCATCAACTCGATGGACGCCTTCTACATCCTGCAGAAGGCGGTGGACCTCATCACCCTGCCCTTCCCCGGCGCAGGCGTGGTGTGGGACTTCGACCCGCAAAGCCGCACCTACACGAACCTGAACAGCAACCTCAGCGGCCAAGACTTCACCGCCATCCTGCTGGGAGACGTCTCCGGCAACTGGTCCGCCGGAGGCAGCACCCAGGCCGCCGCACAGCGGGATGCGGAGCCGGTGCGACTCACCGCCGTGATGGGCATGCCGGATCCCTCCGGCATGGCAACAGCGATCCTGCACATCGACCCGGAAAGAACGCCAGTCTACGGCCTGGAGCTAGACATCCACTACACCCAGGCGATGACCGTGAGCGTGGAACCAGCGTCAGCGGCGGAGCGAATGGCCCTGGTCGCCAACACGGCCGAGCCAGGCCGCCTGCGCATCGCCCTGGCCAGCACGCAGCCCATCACCACCTCGAAGGACCTGCTCCGGCTGGCGCTCAGGCTGGCCGACCCTGGTAGCCCAGCCGCCTTGTCTCTGTCGGATGGCGTTGTGAATGAGGGCGAGGTGCCCATCGTATGGGCCTCCGCCCCGGCTGGCAAGAACCGCCTCTTCCTACCGCTGATGCAACATCAGTGAGGGTAGATCGTGAAAGCACATGCGATGGGGTTCGCCATCTTCCTCGCACTAGCGGCCCTGCTCCTGATCGGTGCGCTTCGTGCGGGCAGTTCCTCGGCCGCAGGTCCCGGGGCGACGGCCGTCCTGGCACTGCCTGACGTCGTGGTCGCTCCGGGCGCCCAGGTCACAGTGCCGGTGACTTTGGCGTTGGATCAGGGGGCGGTGTACAGCGTGGATCTGGCCATCACCTACGATCCCTCGGTGGCAACGGCGATCTCCGTGACCCAGGGAGCCATCGCGACGGGGTTCAGCCTGGCCAGCAACCTGAGCGTCTCTGGGCTCATCCGTATAGCGATGGCTGGCGCTGAACCGATTACGACAGATGGCGAGCTTGTGCGGATCACGTTCCAGGCTGTTGGGGCTTCTGGGAGTACCACCATTCTCCGAATGACACAAGGTCAGATCAACGAAGGGGCGCTGAGTGGCTCCTTAACTAACGGCAGCCTAGCTATAGCCGTGGAATCTCCATTCCAGACGCTGACAGCAGGGTGGAATCTGATCGGGCTGCCGCTACGCCCGGCTTCGGCTTATACCGCGGAGAGCTTATTGGATGAAATCGCGGCCCAGGGAGGTGATTGCAACGAGATTGACAGGTGGTTAAATGGCGGCTGGAGCGCTCATCTCTATCACCTACCATTCAACGACTTCCATCTCGCCTTAGGTGAGGGGTACTTTATCAAATGCGCTAGAGCAACGAATTGGCGTTACTGGGGAGGTAATCTTGCTGCTCCTCAGTCAATTACGCTCATGCCAGGATGGAATCTGGTCGCTTTCCCCAAGCTGCCACTTCCCACCACAGCGCAATCCCTGCTGGATGAGATCATCGCACAAGGAGGAAGCTGCTCAGAGATTGATCGTTGGGTTAACGGAGGCTGGGAAGCCCATATTAACGGATATCCCTTCAACAACTTCCAAATCGAATCTAACGCAGGCTACTTCTTAAAATGTGACCAGCACAGTACATATACACCAGGAGGAACGTCGTCTTAGGAACTTGTAATCTGGGATCGATATTTAACTCGAAACGAGCATTGGATTGGCGCTTGGATCTCGGATAGGCCGGGAGGCTAGAGTGAAACTTTCGGTTCACCACTCGCGATTTTGGCCGCTAGGCATCGGGCTAGCCATCTTATTAGTCGCCACCATGCCCATTGTCACTGCCCTCCAGTGTCCTTCTATAATTGTATACCGGGTGTACGTCACTGATGTGCGTGATACCAGTTTCACAGTGACCTGGATCACAGACATTGCTTCGGACGGGCACGTGGACTGGGGGCTCAGTACGTCGTTAGGCAACACCAAGTCCGATCCGGTGGCTAACACCACGACACATTACGTGACGGTTGGCGGGTTATCCCCGAACACGACGTATTATTTTCGGGTACGATCCGGGGCAGCCGTAGATGACAATGAAGGCACTTATTACAGCGTCACCACTGGCCCTACGTTGGACATTCCTGTCCCTGGTAAGATCGTTTGGGGATACGTCTATGACTCTGATGGCATGACGCCGGTGGCAAATGCTATCGTTTATCTTCAATTGCAGGATATGGACGGCCGTGGAAGCCTCGAGAATTCCCAATGGGTGGCTACACGCACGGATGATAGCGGGGCCTGGTTCTATAGTCTGGTTAACGTACGCACGGCCAATGGCTATGGATACTTTGAGTTCACCGATGGCGTGGATCGACTACGCATCGTTGCTCAAGGCGGTGATAAAGGTTGCATAGGAGAGGATGGTGCAGAGAGGACCGTCCCCATTCCCGTGTCCTATCCCGCGCGGTTTGACACCTCTCTTGATGGCGTGCCTAATGGAAGCCCCATTTCGACGCCAAATGACACATCAACTGTTACACCTACCGCGACTCCAACGTCCACGCCAAGCGCTACACCCACACCATCCCCGACATCCACAGCGACCCCCACCCATACCGCGACATCGATACCGGGCACACGTACGATGGTCAGTTACCAGGCATTGAGCCCGCCGATGATCAATGGGGACATCAGCGAATGGCCTATCACGGGCACCATATCGCTCGATCCCAGTACAGCCCACTTCATCGCGCCGCGCTCCACACCTGATCCCCTGGACTCCAGCGCGACGATCCGTTCAGCCTGGGATGACGAGCATCTCTACTTCGCTATCCACGTGGTAGACGATGTGTTGGTAGCTGATAGCGCCGAGATGTGGAAAGACGATGCCATCGAGATGGGGATCGATGGTCTTCATGATCATCTCCCCTATGGTCCGGATGATCATCAATTCACATTCGTTGTGGATGGTCGAGTAGGGGAGTTCGGTGTGCCTATTTCGGGTATGACGTTTTACACTCGCGAGGTGTCTAGCGGCTTCGATATGGAAATCGCCATTCCGCGCTCATTATTGAACCTGGAAACCCTGGATGCTGGCCACGTGTTGGGCTTCACGTGGGCGCTGCGAGATGATGACGGTAACCGGCAGGGTGATTGGGAGAGCCACATGGTATGGGAGGGTACCCAAACAGTTCGTAGCTCGGCGGATTGGGGACAATTGCGCCTTGATGCTGATCCGATCTTGTGGCAATCGACATCGACTCCTACATTGACCGTCACGCCCACGCCAACGGCTACACCTACACCTTCGACGACTTTCACTCCGACAGTGACACCGACATCTACTCCTACGGCGACGTTCACCTCGACAGTCACACCGACATCCACGCCGGCACCCACAGAGGAACCAATGCTCGGAGTTTACTTACCGGTAATTCTCATCGAGTGAGGGTGTCTTCCTCAAGAGATTCTCTCGTTTTGGGACTTGCATGGCGTCAGTCACAGCTGCATCGCGTCAGGCATCAGATAGAAAAAGAGGAGTTTCATGAAACGTGTATCATCTTTCCTGTTTGGGCTGATGATTCACGCACTGGCGGTAGTCTGGATGTCGGGTTTCCTGTTCGCTTCCCCGGTTCAGGCGGGCGATCAGCCTGCCTGGATCGTGGCTTCTGGAGATGACACCGCCGTCCAGGTCTCCAACCTGCGTGACGTCAGCTTCAGCCTGTCCTGGACCACAGACGCCCCCGTGACCAGCGCTGTACATTACGGCATCACGCCCGAGCTGGGACAGATCGCAGTGACCTCCGCACAACCCTCCCGAATCCACCACGTCACCCTGGCCGATCTCACCCCGGAGACCACCTACTATTTCGCCGTCGTCTCTGGGGGTGTGGTGGACGACAACGGTGGCCAGCTCTACCAAGTGACCACCGGCCCGGTTCTCGACGTCATCCCACCTTCGGATGCGTTGTGGGGGCGGGTGTTTTCGAAGGATGGCAGCCCGGCGGTGGGTGCACTGG
>JAGHDS010000224.1 GCA_021159845.1 Anaerolineae bacterium | reverse complement strand
TGCCCTGATCCTCGCTCTGGCCAAACGGATTGCGGCTGGCGATAGGAGCCTGCGCGGCGCCGACATCCCTCGATCGCGGTTGCTTGGCACGGAGGCGCGCGACCGGGTGCTGGGTATCGTGGGACTCGGCCGCATTGGGCGGCGCGTGGCCGAGATATGCGCCTGGGGGCTGAGGATGCGAGTCATCGCCTACGATCCATATGTGGACAGAGCGCAGGCGGATGCCCTGGGCGTAACAGTGGTGGAAAGCCTGGATGCCTTGCTGGAACAAGCTGACTTCGTGACGCTGCACGTCGCGTTGACGCCAGAGACACGCCACTTAATCGGTGAGCGGGAGTTACGGCACATGAAGCCCGGCGCATACCTGATCAATGCCAGCCGAGGGCCCGTCGTAGACGAGGCGGCGTTGATACGCGCGCTGGAGGATGGGCATCTGGCCGGAGCCGCCCTGGACGTGTTCGATCCAGAGCCGCCGTCTCCGGATAATCCGCTTCTCCACCTGGACAACGTGGTAGCCACCCCCCATACAGGGTCTTTCACGGATTCCGGGGTGAAGGCTATGAGCGAAGGGGCGGTGAGGCAGGTATTGCAGGTGCTGCGCGGGGAACGGCCGCCCTTCCTGCTTAACCCGGAGGCCTGGCCGGGCCGGGCTGCGAGGCCGGTTCGCTGATGGCATATAGTACACAAAGGGGTAATGGATATGCGTGACAACAAAGTGCGGGCGGCGTTGAAGCGCGGCGAATTCGTGATCGGCACGATGGTCACGGAGATGCGCTCCCCGGCTATCGCGCTCATGCTAGCCAACGCCGGGTTCGACTTTATGTTTATCGACATGGAACACGGTTCCTATGACCTCGCAACGGTGGCGGATATCATTAAGGTCGCTCGGCTGGCGGGTATTGTGCCGTTGGTGCGAGTGCCAGATGGCTTGTATCACCTGATCGCTCGCGTTTTGGATGCTGGTGCTATGGGTGTCATGGTGCCGCGCGTCGAGACACGCGAGCAGGTCGAGCGCGCCGTAGCGGCATTGCGATACCCACCTGTTGGCGTGCGCGGGTGCGCTGTGGGTCGGGGGAATAATGATTACCGCAAAGATCCGCTGTGGGAATTCACACGACATGCCAACGACAACATCCTGGCGGTGATGCAGATCGAGCGCAAGGCAGCCATTGAACATATCGACGACCTGCTTTCCGTGCCCGGGGTGGATGTGGCGCTCGTAGGCCCATCCGACCTGACCTTGTCACTGGGAGCCCCGAGCCCACAGGATGCTGCAGTCCAGGCTGCCATCCAGAAGGTGATCGAGGCAGGCAAGCGGTATGGCGTAGCCACTGGCATCCATTTGCGAGACGTCGACCAGCTCAAGGTGTGGCGTGAGCGCGGCATGACGATGCTGACGTACTCCACAGAGGCGGACTTCATCATGGCAGGGGCTCGTTCTGGGATCGCCGCGCTACGTGGCTAAGATAACTCCGTCCCCGCGTATGGGACCTCGCCGCTCGCAGAATAGGAGCTGGACAAAGCAGCGCCGTTCAGGTAGAATCTGGTCGTGTCCGGTATGATATTAAGGAGCGTTTGCCGCTATCAGGGAGGAACTGGTGTCGCCACAGGAAGAGTTAGACCGTATCGCGGCCGAGATACGAGCGTGTTCTCTATGTCCCTTGTCTCGCGGAAGGACCCATGCTGTGCCAGGGGAGGGGCCGGCCGACGCCGAGATCATGTTCATCGGCGAGGCACCCGGCTTTCATGAAGATCGGCAGGGCCGGCCGTTCGTGGGCGCGGCCGGGAAGTTCCTGGAGGAGTTGCTGGCCAGTATCGGCATGAGCCGAGACCAGGTGTACATCACCAATGTGGTCAAGTGCCGTCCCCCGGGCAACCGCGACCCATTACCAGGAGAGTTGCGAGCCTGCCGACCATACCTCGACCGCCAGATCGAAGTTATCAAGCCGAAGATTATCGTGACCCTGGGGCGTTACTCGATGGCTCGATATTTCCCCGGCGCTTCCATATCCCGTATTCACGGTCAACCCAAACGCGTTGGTGGTACGATTTACTTCCCCATGTTCCATCCGGCGGCAGGGTTGCATCAGCCGCGCTGGCGTCCGTTGATCGAGGAAGACATCAAGAAACTTCCCGGCTTGCTGGCTGAGGCCCGTCAACGCAGCGGGAACGAGCCAGGCACAGATGAGGACACGGAGGGGCCAGACCACTACGAACAGCTGAGCCTCTTTTAGGCTCACTCACGGCACAGGTGGAAGGGGAGGGGACGTATATACCCTCCTCTTCTTTATAGGCGATAGTCAGAAGTCAGATGGAGTTCATGCATCATTCTGAGCATATAGCCAGGTGCGCGTTCGCGCGGTTATGGAAGGATTTAGAACATGTCGGTGTCAGAGGGCATATTACGTGTCGTCCTGCTAGGAGGGGTGGGCGAGATCGGCAAGAACATGATCGCTCTGGAATACGCCGATGACGTTATCGTGATCGACGCCGGGCTCATGTTCCCCGAAGCGGACATGCTGGGGATCGACTTACTCATCCCGGATGCCAGTTATCTGGTTGAACGTCGCGATCAAATTCGCGGGCTGATCCTCACCCACGGCCATGAGGATCACATCGGCGCATTGCCGTATCTGCTTCCCCAGATCAATCCTCCCATCTACGCGACCCAATTGACTCGTGGCCTTGTCGAGGTGAAGCTGAATGAGCGCCACCTGCTCCGCCAAGCCGATCTACACACGATCACCGACCAGGACGTCCTGCACTTGGGTCCCTTCACCGTTGAGTTCTTCCACGTATGTCACAGCTTCCCAGACTCATTAGGGGTAGCCATTCATACCCCAGTGGGTACCGTCGTGCACGCTACAGATTACAAGTTTGACCCTCATCCGGTCGATGGCCGGCCGACGGACGAGGCCAAGATCGCTCGGTTGGGCGACCAGGGCGTGCTTCTGCTCCTGTCCGATTCCACAAACGCGGAGGTGGGAGGATACACCCCCTCCGAGCAGGAGATCGGGGAGACCTTTGAGCAACTGTTCGACGCTGCGCCGGGGCGGATCATCATAGCCACCTTCGCATCCAATCTCTCCCGCGTGAGGCAATTGATCGAGATATCCCGTCGGCACGGGCGGCGTATTGGCGTCACCGGACGGAGTATGGTGAACAACGTGCGGATGGCTAGGAAGCTGGGGTACCTCGATCTGCAGGATGGCGAATTGCTGACTGAGGAGCAGGTGGATAGCCTCCCCGCTCACAAAGTAACCGTCATCTGTACGGGCACCCAGGGGGAGCCCATGTCGGCTCTGGTCCGCATGTCAATGGGGAAGCATCGGCAGATACGAATCCGCCCAGGCGATACGGTGGTCTTATCCGCCCGGCCCATCCCAGGAAACGAGGAGATGATCAACCGCACCATCGATAATCTGTTCCGGCAGGGAGCGGACGTCTGGTACCACGAGCTGTCGGAGGTACACACCTCCGGACACGGGAGCCGAGAGGACTATCGGAAGATGTTGCGCCTGATACGGCCGCGATTCTTCGTGCCCATTCACGGTGAGTACCGCCATCTCGTCCTGCACAGCCGGCTGGCACACTCGTTGGGCATTCCCAGGGACCGTATCTTCGTGGTCGAAAGTGGCCAGGTGTTAGAGCTGGGACCTACGTGGTGCCGACTCGCCGAGCGAGTCACTGAGGGCCACGTGCTCGTGGATGGTCTGAGCATCAGTGATCTCGATCAGGGCATCTTGCGCGACCGCCGTCAATTGGCACGAGATGGGTTCGTTATCGCGATTGTCGCCCTGGACGAGATGACGGGGCAAATCGCGGCACCGCCAGAGGTACTCACGCGCGGGTTTGTTTATGAGCAAGAGGAGGAGGATTTCATCGAGATGGCGAAATCTGAGATCTGGCGCATGCTGGATGACGGGATCTCCCGGGCGGCTCTGAACACCAGGCTGCGCCAAACCCTGGCAAACTTATGCTATGAGGAGACACACCGGCATCCCATGATCCTCCCTGTCGTCCTCACCGTATGACAGCCGACAGATAGCCTTCGCGTATCGCACATCACATGTCTCTCCGCTGTACAGGCGGAGGTGCGCCAGGCGATGCGGTGTTGTTCCCTTCTGATCCCTCCTGATGCCCCTGCCGATCTTACCAAAGCGGGCGTACCGCCCTCGTCGATGCTCGCTTGGGTGCATTTCCGTCTTTAGAGCACGGCATGATTGAGTCGTCGCCAGATCAACGATCCATTCGCCCTTTTCAGCCATTGCTCCTCACCGCATGACGGTCCGTCGATGCCGATGAACATGAGAACGCAGATAACGCTGATGTACGCAGATCCTCACTGATCATCCTGATCTTACTTTTTCATCTGCGTGGATCGGCTCCTTCTGCGTCATCAGCGTTCACCCATTCTATTTACGGGACAGTTACCTGGGTGGGTACTCGTTCCCAAAAGGACAAGGTATGTTATAATGAACAAGGGAGAAAGAGCTCCGATGAGCGGCCCGTAGGAGCCAGGATACGCGCCCCGTTCTCGTGCTTCCGTGTCGTATCCCCGTCCGGCTATGTCATAAAGTCCCTTCGCCCTTGCATCCGCTCATCCTCTTTTGCCCTCTCGTCTTTTCGGGCCATGCCTTCCACACTCAGCACAGTCAGGATGTCGCAGGGGAGATACGCACCCATGATGGATTTAAGCGGTAAGACGATTGGTAAATATCGCCTTCTACAACGCCTTGGCTCGGGAGGGATGGCCCAGGTTTATAAAGCGTATCATCCTCAGCTCGACCGCTATGTTGCCATCAAGATCCTTCACCCTCATCTGACAACCGAGGAAGGCTTCCGGCAGCGGTTCCGGCGGGAAGGCCGCGCCATTGCCGCACTGCGTCATCCACACATCGTGCAAGTGTACGACCTGGATGTGGAAGATGGGCTCTTCTATATCGTCATGGAGTTGGTCGATGGCATCAATCTCAAGCGACATCTCCAGGAGCTGGATGAAGAAGGGCGGCTCATGCCGCTGAGTGAGGTCAGGCATCTGTTCGATGGCTTATGCAGCGCGTTGGCACATGCGCATAGCCACGGGATGGTTCACCGTGATATCAAGCCCTCTAACATCATTCTGAGGAAAGAAGATATGGGGAGAACCGCCGGATGCCCTGGTTGGTCACCTGTGCTGACCGACTTCGGGATCGCTCGCGTTACGGAGGCGAGCTGGAGCACGGCCAGCGGCGCCACGCTGGGTACCCCCGCTTACATGTCGCCGGAGCAGGGACGCGGGAAACCCGGTGATGCTCGCAGCGACATCTATTCCCTGGGCGTGTTGCTCTATCAGATCCTCACCGGTCGGCTCCCCTTCGATGCCGATACCCCCTACGCGGTGATCCTCAAGCACATCAGCGCGCCGTTGCCCGCTCCAAGGGAGGTGCGCCCGGATCTACACCCGGCCCTGGAGCGGGTCATCCTCAAGACATTAGCCAAGTCACCGGACGATCGGTTTCAGTCCGCGAACTCCGTCGCGGACGCGTTGCGCCAGGCTGTCGGGCAAGCTGTGGAGGCCGAGCAAGCGACCGCCGTCACACAATCCCCCTCGCGGGCGCCGACATCTTCTCGGGCCTTGCATCGCCGGGGCGTTGTAGCCGTAGCTGCTGCTCTGATCGCCTTGGTGTGTGGCCTCGTGTGGTGGGGCCTTGGCTCGGGTGGGGGACCTCTGTCAGCTGTATCGGCGCCCATTGCCAAAATGAAACAGCTAACCGCATCACCGGAGAGAGCCGCGCCCTCCCCCTCTGCCCGATCGTTCGCGTCGTCGATCTCCCCTGTCCCGCAGCCTACTCGTGCCCTGTCCCATGTCACCTATGTGATCATCCAGGTACAGAGCTCACCGGCTCTGGTGGATGTGTGGATAGATCCCGATCTCCCCGACGAGAACTTTGCCGACGCGGGCAAGGTACACCTTCAGGGACCATCCACACCAGATCGGGTTCTGTTCCACGTCGATTGGGGCGCACTCGTCCCGGAGGAGGCAAAGGTTATTACGGCAACCTTGGATGTGTATCTGGTTCCGTGGGGGAAGGCCAATCGATTCGCGACGTTGGCCACTCATGTCATCCAGACGCCGTGGCAGGCAAACGCCGTCACGTATAACACGCCCTGGCACGCCGCCGGCATGAGGGCCAGCACCGATTATACAGCCTCCCCGCTGACCGAGATCGACTTGGCCCCCTGGATTGCTGATGGAGGGTGGATTTCATTAGATATAACCCCGCTTGCTCCGGGACATGCGCAGACGCCAAATCATGGCCTGATGCTTCGGCTAACCGACGATAGCTTTGGAATGGCGCACTTCTGGGTGTATACCAGCGAGTACCAGGACCCCACCTTAAGGCCGAGGTTGACGATTGCATATGAGGAATCGTGAGCGTATCCACTTGCCTTGCCTGCGCTGGAGCACAGGGCAGCACGAGATCACATCAGACGTCTGCACGATCGGGCGTTCGGCCCGGAATGATATCGTATTGGACGACCCACTCGTGTCGCGTCGGCACGTCGAGCTGCTCCGCCAGGAGGAGGAGTGGTGGTTACATGATCTGGACAGCACCAACGGTACATACCTGAACGGCAGGCGCGTGACTCGGCCGGAGCCTCTGCGTGACGGCGATGAGATCCGCATCGGCCAGGCCGTGCTCACGTTTGTGGACCCCGAGGCCACATTGCATGTCGGCTCGATCCCCAAAATCGTGTATGATCGCTCCACGGGTGACCTATGGGTGGATCGTCGGCCAGTACACCTCTCTCCAAAGGAGCACGTGCTATTCGATTTCCTGTACCGGAACGCCGGTATTCCACAGAGCAAGAACGCCATCGCCGCGGCTGTCTGGCCTGAATACCAGGCTGAGGTATTCGATTACCAGGTGGAGAGCCTGGTGAAACGGCTGCGCGAGAAGATCGAGCGCGACCCCCGCAACCCCTCTTTGATCCTCACCGAACGCGGGCGTGGCTATCGCCTGAATCTACCCTGAGCACCGACGTCGATCGGACTGTTGGCCAACTGTTGGATAGTTGTTGGCAACATCACGGGCACCGCCTAGCGCCTCGTCCGATCCTGTAAACGGAGGAAATCCGCCCCATCCTCTCAGAGTCAAAGCCTTGTGTGCATAAAGCGAAAGGAGGAGCTACGATGAGGCGCTGGCTACTTATCCCGCTCGCGCTCGTAATCGGATTGTCCATAGCAGCGTTCGTCCCAATCGCCGCACCCGCGAGCCAGATCACCCCGCAGGCACAGGTGGTTCTGGAGCCCGTAACTACGGCCTGGGTCTCCAGCGCAGAGCCGGATGTAAACTTCGGCGGCCGTGGCTATGTTTGGGTGGGCTATGGCCATGGCACCAGTAACACGCTCGGCACGCTGCGCGGCCTGGTCAAGTTCGACTTGAGCAGTATCCCCTCGGACGCCATGATCGCCGATGCCCGGCTTTACGCCACCATCATCGACGCCCAGGGGATACCGGATCATTTCCAGTACTGCCCAGGACGTCCCACCGGGGCATGGGATGAGGCCACTGTGACCTGGAACAACAAGCCAGGGATGCTGGGCGGTCCCTCCTGCATCGATCTCAGCGCAACAGCCGGGCAGATCTCCTGGGATGTGACCACTGCGGTGCAGGAAGTACACGGCGGCCTTGTGCCCAACAACGGCTTCTACCTCGTGCGCATGAACGACGAAACCGATCCCCAGGAACACGCCCGACTTTTCAACAAGCTATCCCTGGTTATCAGCTACGAGGCTCCCACACCCACAACTACCCCAGCCCCCCTTGTAGAGATCACCAAATCCGACGACCCTGATCCCGTCGCTCCCGGCGGCGAAGTGCATTACACGATCACCCTGCGTAATCCAACCGGGGAAGCCATCCCTCGGCTGTTCGTACGCGATACCATCCCGGCGAGCACGACCTTCGTCGAGGCAACGGACGGCGGTGTGTTCAATGGAGATCGCACCGTGGTCTGGATGATTCAGAACCTGCCGGCGGGCGGCACTCGATCGGTCCGACTCACATTAGGGGTTTGGCCGAATGCCCCCTCCGGCGTCGAGCTGACTGACACGGCGTCGGTTACTTACCGTTGCTCTATAGAGGCCGGTAGTCTAGAGAATGACGTCTGCTCACAAGAGACATCGGAGACGACATTGGTGAGCGATCAGGTTCAGATGCTGCCGACATCGACGTCCACCCCAGTGCCCTGTATGCCCGACGAGGCGGGCAACGATATCGTGTATGCTACCGAGCTTCCCTCCGGGCCAGGAGGGGTTCGCGCTTCGATCTGCCCTTCCGGTGATGAAGATTGGTTCAAGTTCGTGGCGCATGAGGGCGATCTCATCATGGGCCGACTGTATAACCTTCCGGCGAATTACCAGGTCGAGCTGTGGTGGGTGGACGGCTCCCGCGTGGCAACCTTTACATCCGATGGCTTGGCCGATGTGCCGTTCTCCTGGCGTGTGGAATCCGGGCGGGATGGCTGGTGGCGAGCGCGCGTGTGGAGCCCTGATGGCGCCTTCTCACAACAACCCTACTCCCTGATGATCTGGACCCGGGCGTCCACACCGGTACCTACGATCACTCCCACGCCGACGCGAACCACCACACCAACCCGTACACCCACACCGACGACCCCCGTCAGGATCAACCTGGACATCGAGAAGACGCTGATCACCAGTGGGCCGATCACGCCCAATCAGGACGTGGAATATCGCATCACCGTCCATAACTCGAGCGATACCCCCGCCCGCCAGGTGATCGTCTGGGATATCCTGCCGCGTCACGCGACCTTCGTCTCCGCCGCGCCGGAGGCCACGTATGATGGAGATCGTACGGTCACCTGGCCGACCCAAGATCGGCTCAACCCGGGCGCTCAGGTCACGTATCGGCTGACCCTGCACGTTACCTCCGACACGCCTGACGGTTACGTGCTGAGCAACTGGGCCGAGGTGCGGGCCGAGGACGCCTACCAGACTCAGGACGACGCGAGTGTGACCATCAGCGGCCGGCCTCAACTTCACGTGAGCAAGCGCGCGGTGAGCCTGCCTCCCCGCGGCGGCGAGGATTTCACTTACGAGATCATCGTCAGCAATGAAGGCGAGGGACCGGCGTACAACGTCGTCGTATGGGACGAGGACCTGCCAGCCCCCTTCGTCTCGGCCGACCACAACGGGAGTTACGACTCATCTACCCACAAGGTAACGTGGCCGACGGTCTCAACCCTGAGCCCCGGCGAGTCGCGAACCTATCACCTGACGGTGCACTTCCCGGATGACATCGCGCATAACAGCATCGTCACAAACAACGCCTACGCCGACGCTGACAACGCCGGCCGGGCCCAGGCGATATCCTCCGGGAACGTGTGGAACCCGCCGGACCTGATCGCCGATGCGTTGGAGGTCACCCAGGGCATCCAGGACCTGAACAACTCCGTCGTGCTCATCAAGGGCAAGCGCACCTACGTGCGGTTCCACGTCCACAGTGATCATGGCAGCATCTCCGGCGTCACCGCCCGGCTGTGGCGGTGGGCCGACGGCCGACGCCTGGAGCCCGGACTGGCTCCCAGCAACTCGGGCGGCACGATCACGGTCGTTCCCAACCCGGATCGGGCTGATCTTAACGATAGCTTCTACTTCGAGCTGCCCGATAGCTGGGTCGACGAGGACCTGATCGCTGGAACCCAGGTCTTCGAGGCCGAGGTCAACTACGATGATGCTCTGGCCGAATCGAACGATGGCAACAATGTGGCCCGAACGGGTGTGCTCCATTTCGAGGATACACCGCCGCTCAAGGTGCGCCTGTATCGCGTGGCATACCGGGACGATGATGGCCACTTACACACCACGGGTAGCTATCACTACCCGTATATCGAGAACTGGCTACGCCAGGCTTACCCGGTGCCCGATGTGCGCATTACGGACACGAGCTCCGTTCTTGGCGCCTCCCATTGGGTCACGAAGGGGACGTGCTCGGAGATCAACAGCGTGTTGGCCGACGAGTGGACCCAGGACGGCAGCCCGGCGGATGTGATCTACTTCGCCATCAGCGATGGGGTCCCATATGGCTGCGCCCTCATGCCTGGCAATTGGGGTACCGGTGCTGCGTGGGATACGACCATGGGTTGGGACTTTGATGGCTCCATCGCCGACTGGTACGCCGGCCATGAGATCGGCCACACTCGCGGTATGAAGCATGTGCAAACTCAGAAGAGCAGCTTGTGCGGCCAGGTGGCACTTCCTCCATACGAGTCTTATCAGGCTGGGAATGGCCGTATCAGCCCGGATACGACGGGATCTGGGGCTCAATACGGCTTCAACGTCGATACCCTGGAGATATACCCATACTCGTGGAAGGACGTCATGACGTACTGCGCCTACGAATGGGTCTCCGGGTACACGTATGAGAAGATCCACGACTTCATCGTCGGTCAGGCGGGAGGCGCGGCGGCCCAGGGCGTGCGTACGGAAGGCGAGCGGTTGCTGGTCATCGGGCTGCTCGATCCGGAGGAGGACACGGCGCAACTGACGACGGTCTCTCGCGTTGTGGAGACCTGGCCGCTCACCACGCCCGCGGCTGGTCCCTACAGCCTGCGGCTACTCGACGGCGGTGGCGGCATTCTGGCTCAACATGCCTTCACGCCCACCCTGGAAAGCGCCGGCCGCAGCGTGGACGGGGGATCATCGCGGTCGATGGGGCGCATCTACCTGGTCGTCCCCTGGGTCTCCGGCACGGCGCACATCGGCATTTGGCACGACGACCGGGAGTTAATCGGCCGGGATGTCAGCGCCCATGCCCCGACCGTCACCGTGACCTATCCTAACGGCGGCGAGATATGGGGCAGCCAGCCGGTCACCGTGACCTGGACGGCCAACGACGCCGATGGCGACCCGCTGCGCTATCTGGTGCAATACAGCGCCGACGGAGGGAATACCTGGCGTGTGCTGGCGGGGCGGCTGAGCGACATGTTCTACGCCCTGAACCCGATGGATCTCCCGGGTGGTGACCAGGCGCTGATCCGCGTGGCCGCCAACGACGGCGTGAACACCGGGCGTGACGTATCCGACGCCACCTTCCGGGTGGCCAACAAGCCGCCGGAGGCCCGCATCATCGCGCCGGCCAGCGGGCGGACCTTCGTGCAGGAGCAGCCTATCATCTTGCGTGGTGTGGCCCGCGATCGGGAGGACGGATGGCTTACTGGCCAGGCGTTGACCTGGACATCGGATCGGGACGG
>JAGHDS010000081.1 GCA_021159845.1 Anaerolineae bacterium | reverse complement strand
TGGGCTCGGGGGGTGGCAGTGGATGCGGGAGGTTTGTGTTATGGCGTGCGGCTCGAACCTTATCGTCGGCTAGAAGCTGCCGGATCACAGCATCTAAGTCGGCCGCTGAGAGGGGGGGGTCCGTCTTTGGCTCCTCGACCACTCCAATGAATAGCAGTGCCTTCTCCAACTCATGATAGAGCTGAGTGATGCCTTTGAGCAGGATAGGAGCGGTTTCCCGAATCAGTGCTTCCCGTTCCTCCTCGGGTGTTTCCATGATGAACTCCAGGCTACCCAGGGCAAGCGTGATCGGCGTGCGCAGCTTGTGTGATAGGATGTCGAAGAAAGTGTTGGCCTCCCGCCATGACACCTGCTCGGCGGTGACGTCGGTCAGGCGCACCATCCACACGCTGGGATCGCCCGGCGCTGGAGTGGGGAGCCGTTCCCCCTCCACGCGAAGCCACAGCTCGGGCACAGCCTGTGAGAGAGGACGTACCAGGAACCGCGGCGCGAAGTCGGAGGTGGTCAGGTCTTGCCATGTGGTCTCTGGTCGCCATTGGAAATGGATAGCTGCCGCCTCCATGAAGGGGATGGGGTCGTCCGATCCCTCGTCCAGACCTAACCACAAGCGGGCTTGAGGGTTTATGTAAGTAATGTCGCCCTCCTCGGTGAGGAGGAGAACACCGGCGTTGATGGACTGGACTAGCCACTCAAACTTAGCGCGCTCGCGCTGCAGTTTACGATAACGGTTTAGCCGGGCGATAGTGCCCACGCGCGCCACGATCTCCGCCGGATCCACCGGCTTAGTCAGGAAATCGTCGGCGCCTGCCTCCAATCCGGCCAGCCGACTTTGCCGATCTGACAGCGCGGTCACAAGTACGATGGGTAATTCACGCGTGTGCGAGTCTTGGCGTAGTTGTTGACATACCGTCAGGCCATCCATGCCTGGCATCATCACGTCGAGCAAGACCACATCGGGAGGGTTGGCTATGACCTGCTCCAGTGCCTCGAAGCCATCACGGGCCGTTTGTACCATATAGCCTGCATCGCTTAGCAGATCGCTCATCATCTCCAGGGTCAGCGGATCATCGTCAACGACCAAAACCGTGGTGTTCAGTTCATGTGGTTTCAATGCACTCACCTCCATCCTCGATCTGGTTTGAGAGCGCAGTGGAGGACGGATGACGAACTACGCCACCCGCTCGTTTTCGATGACCGGGCCTTTGTAGGGATGTGCTGGTGCGTCTGGCTGCCAGGTGATTTCGCAGGATAAAGTCTCATGAGATTTCAGTGATGGCCTTATGAGGGACCGATATGGTTGGGCTCCTACGCTGGAGCTATGTTATGCTCTTGCGTACCCTCTCATGTGGTTTAATCCTATTTTAGGAGGATGAGACTCCTGAACCCTCTGTGGGTGGATTTAGTGGCAGCGTAAAAGTAAACGTGCTTCCCTTACCTGGCTCGCTTACGGCCCAGATGTGTCCTCCATGCATCTCAACAAGCCGTCGTGAGAGCGCCAGTCCCAGCCCTGTGCCGGAGTATGGACGGGTCATCGGGTTTGCAAGCTGCTCAAAAGGTTGGAAGAGGCGTTCCATGTCCTCGGGGGTGATCCCGATGCCGGTATCAGTTACAGATACCACTACGCAAGGCATGACGACCCCTTCTGGCGCTCCTGGCGGAAGATCATCTCGTCGTTTGGCTGTGCGCACCCGGATGCGCACGAACCCAGCGTTTGTGAATTTGATGGCGTTATCTACTAGATTATACAAGACTTGCCGAACACGTAAGGGATCGGCCGATAGGACGGGCAGGTCATTGGTTACGTCGATTAGCAAGGCCAACCCTTTCTCTGTAGCTCGCGGTCTCAGCATCATGACGACACTTTCCACCAGCTCGTTTAAGGAGACGTTTCGACGCTCGATCTTGAGCTTGCCTGCTTCGATTCGGGCCATGTCGAGCAAGTCGTTGATGAGGGCGAGCAGATGCTCGCCGCTGGAGACGATGTTCTCTACGTAATGTTGAGCTCTAGGGCTCAATTCACCCGCTTGCCCGGCTGCTAACATGTGTGCGAATCCCAGCAGGCTGTTCAACGGTGTACGCAGCTCATGAGTCATCATGGCCAGGAACTCATTTTTGGCTTGTAGTGCGCGTTTTAGCTCCTCCGTACGTTCCTCGACTCGCATCTCCAGTGTGGCTGCCTGGGCGCGAACCTGCTCGTGCAACCGGGCGCGGTCCAATGCTTGGACGAGCACCGCTGCTACTAGGCGGATGGTCTCTACCTGAGCCGACGTCCAGTCCCGCGGCCGGGTGTCGGCGAGGTATATGCGCCCCTCGGTTTGATCGTCTAACCGGATGGGCACGGCCAGGATGGATTGGATGGAGGCCTTCTGTAGTAGATCGGAGAGCGTGGATAAGTACGGATCGTGTTGGAGATCGTTGATTCGCACTGCGTTATTAAGCGTGTCGGCTGACTTGGCTGCTGGCCCTGACCGCCCCACGGCTGATGGCCCATCCACCAAGCGGTACTCGGCCACGATCGTCCAGCGATCCCGCTTCGGATTGAGTAGCGCCACTCCCACGCGGGAGGCTTGAAAAGCTTCCGCCAATCCCTGGCAGGCGATTTGCAAGGTTTTAGCGAAATCCAGGGTGGATACGGCGCTAGCCGTGATGCGGTTGAGGAGGGTGAGCTCCTGGACATGTTGGTGTTCTGCCTCCAGCAGGCGAACGCGCTCCGCCGCCGCCCCGACCTGGCGTCCCACGGCCTCGATCAAGGCCATTTCTTCGGAGTGCCAGCGGCGGGGTTGCGATGAGGCTACCACGATTGAGCCCAGCTGTGTTGTCCCCGCGACCAGAGGCGCTGCCATTGAAGCTCGTATTCCGGCCTTCAGCAATATCGCCTTGAGCTTTTGAAATCCCTTCGCTTCCATCCAGTCGGGGATGACGCAGACATCTTCAATGGTTTGCCCATACGATCGCGCCGCGGCCGCGATCTCTTGTCCAACATCTCGAGGGATGCCCCGGAGCACTTTGACCTCGTTGAAGGCCCAGACGGCTCCTTGTTCTAGACCCAGTGCCTGCAACGTACGATCCAGGACAGCTTCCAACAGGGGCTGCATCTCCGTCTGGCTGGTGGTCGAGGCGATGATTGCGTTGAGGGCCTCGACACTGGCTCGTGCTTGTCGCTCTTGTTGCAGCAGCCGTGTTTTCTCAACCGCCACTGCGGCCTGGTCGGCCAGTGCTGTCAGCAGG
>JAGHDS010000079.1 GCA_021159845.1 Anaerolineae bacterium | reverse complement strand
CCGATCGTGCGCGGGGGAGCGGGCAACGGCTCCATGTTCACGCGGGCTGCCAGGTCGCGTTGAATCCGCTGAGCCTCTTCGGGGGGTACATCCCAGCGATGTTGTATATGCAACCTCATTTCACATCCTCCATCTCCACAGCGCGACGCACGTGGCCGCCCGCGGCTGCCAACCGACGGCGGGCCTGGTGGGCCTCAACGTCGGCCAGTGCCATCACCAACGCCGTTTTCACCTCCCAACCGCTGGCCTCCAGCAGCGCTCGCGCCTGTTCCTCTCCGATGCCTGCCGCCTCCCTCAATATCCGGATCGCTCTCGCCCGCAGCTTGCGGTTGATGGGCTGGACGTCTACCATCAGGTTGCTGTACGCCTTGCCCAGCCGTATCATGCTGGCCGTGCTTAACATGTTCAGGACCATCTTTTGAGCCGTGCCTGCTTTGAGCCGCGTGGAGCCGGTGAGCACCTCGGGCCCCGTTACCGGAGCGATGCACACATCCACCTCGTCGTGGATCGGCGTGGAAGGATTACATACCAACCCGATGGTGGCTGCCCCAGCCTCTCGGGCCGCCCGCAGCGCGCCGATCACCCACGGCGTGCGCCCGCTGGCCGCGACCCCGACGACCACATCCCGCGGCCCTACCCGCGCCTCCTCGCGTGCCACGGCCATACCGGCCTCCATGTCATCCTCCGCGCCCTCGATCGATCTCGTGACCGCTGCAGGACCACCGGCAATGAAGCCCTGAACCTGCTCGGGGGGAGCGCTGAAGGTGGGAACGCATTCCGTCGCGTCCAGGATGCCCAATCGTCCACTCGTACCCGCGCCGAAGTACAGCAGTCGCCCTCCCTTTCTCATTCGCTCCACGATGATGTCTACCGCCCGCGCGATCTTGGGCAGTTCAGGGCGGATGGCGTCAGCAATTTTCGCGTCCTCCTGGTTCATGAGCGTGACGATGCCCAGGCTGTCTCGTTGGTCCAGGTCCGTCGAGACCGGGTTGCGGGCCTCGGTCAACCATTGTGCTATCTCTTGCTCATTCACGTGTGATCTCCTCCCAGGCCAGTAGGGCGGCCCCTTCCGCCGGCGTTCGTGTGGGAATGACGAACCGGGCATGAGGGGCTTGGGCAAGCACGGCTTCGCGCATGGGCGCCTGCACCAGGTCTCCTGCCTGCCATACCGAGCCGGCCAGGACGAAATCGAAAGGTTCGTCCTGCATATGTAGCCGCCGGATGACCGCCAGCCCGGAGTCGGCTAAGTGATGCCCGGCCCGGCGCAGGATGTCCCGGGCGACCGGATCGCCGGAGCGGGCTACCTCGGTGACCACCGAGGCTAGCGCGGCGAAGCGATGCCAGGTGAAGGGCTGCTCGTACGTCCACGGGATCAGGTCGCGCGGTGCCCTCAGCTTCAGTTGGGCCAGGATACGGTGGGTTAGCTTTGTCTCCGGGCCGCGTCCATCCTCCGCGCGGACGACGGCGTGCAGGGCCTCCATGCCGATCCAGAAGCCGCCGCCGTAGTCGGCCAGGAGCGCTCCCCAACCAGCCGCCCGCGCGGAGCGGCCGCGGCGGTCGAACCCATAGGCGATAGAGCCCGTGCCAGCAATCACCACGACTCCCAGCAGTCGGCCGGTCCCCGCCGCCAGCGCGCCGACCGCGTCGTTGTGGATGATAATGCGCGGAAAGGGGTAAATTCCGCGCACCAGCTCCGTGATCAGAGCGTGGTCGGCCGGGCGATCCACTCCCGCCAGGCATAAGCAGATGCCTACCACATCTTCGAGATCGGCGTTCGCCTCCGCTATAGCCTGCTGAATTGCCTGCCGTAATGCCGCCGCGGTCGCCTCCGGTCCCACGTTGTTATGATTGGATGACGGACCTTGTCCACGGCCGCGCACGACCTTCCGTTCGTCCATGACCACGGCGACCGTTTTCGTTCCCCCGCCGTCCACGCCGATGACCAATCGCTCATTGCTAGAGTTATGCAAGAGGGAGGAAGTGAGGAACAGGAGCATGGAATTATGCTGTTCCTTTGCAATCAAGTAATTGTGCAGGTTCTCATGAATATATCACACGAGCGTCAGAGCTCTCTCATGCGGGATTCCCGCTTGCTGTGCTGACCATACATCCCTTTCTAAGGTGGCTCTCCTCATCTATGTGGCGATGTGCTCCTGTCTCTGCGGGCCTTTGTTTTGAGAGGAGGTCTGTCAAATCCCGTACCGGTATAACCATCCACCCTGTATGATGTGTTTGACCACTTCTCATGCTACAGAAGCAGGAGATGGGTAGTAGCGACCGCTTCTACCCCGTTTCCACGGTTCAAGCGCTCACATTGTATTGAATTGCGTGAGCGTAGTCAAGCGAATTTCGCTGGTATGGACGGTTTTTTCGATGCTCCAGCGAGATCCTGGGGCCCTCTCAAGGCGCGTTTTGCAGGAGCGTAAGACAGGTCGCATGATGCAAAAAGGACCGCATTGCTGTGCCTGTGTGTTCTTTAGACTTCTCCTCGGTACATGTTTATCCTATCCTTCGTCGTTTCCCTCTCCACAACCGTCCGTCGTTGATCCTCATCCTCCCAGATTTGGGAAAAGCAGCGGTAAGGTAGAGCTTCGTGAGGGTAGGGTGGCTTAGGAAGCGGTATTTGAGGGATGCCCGCGCTTACACATGTCGCCGGGAGCACCCCGCTCCCGGCTTTTGCCAGCCTTATCCTGGCCGTCGAGCTCCGGCTGGGCATTTATTAACGGTAAGAGCATGAGAAGCCCTGGCCGTATTCGTTTCATAAGACGCGAGGAGACCGCTGGAGTTCCAGCGGTCTCCTATCTTACCACTCAGTTTAGATGTTTTACCATTTCCTCATGCGGGGAGGAGCAGGTACAGGGGCTTTCGCCACGCTCCCTTGTGTGATTTTCGCACCGCTACGTACGCTCAGCCAATAGCCTGCATCGATTCCATAACAGTCGTTCTTCTCCGTCACGCGGATCAGGTAATTCCCGTCCTCCGGTGCTTGCCAGATCAGGCGAGCAGCCTGGCTTCCAGCAAAGCCCTCATTCTCGGCCAACAGCACAGGCACTTCGTCGGCCGTATATAGTGCCAGGACCGTGTTTGTACTCCCCTGTAGCCCTTCCGTAGCAATCAGGTACCACTGACCTGCCTGTGCGTGAAAGCGGACCCAATCCACATCTCCTGCCACGCCGAATAAGTGAAATTGAGCCTCCCCATTCACTACGATTGCTTTCGCGTTCGCTATTGTATCATCATTCTCGAAGGGATCCACAGCAATCGACGAAGTAATCGGAGGTGTCGCTTGGATGATCCCTGTGCTCGATGTAATCCCCTGCATTCCGCCGTCATCGGCTGTGGCAACTGGGACGAATATGGTTAACAACACCGACCCTATTATGAGCAACGTCCATACACGCCACTTCAATCTGCTACTACGCATACTCAACTCCTCGTGAGTGTCCTTCACTCGCTTCTGCTCATAATATACGCCGGTGCCGTTATGGGCGTCAATAGGGACAGCTTGCAATTAGCTTACAAGCCGGTAACCGGAAGACGTCGAACCATCCGCTGCCGTACGGCTCACATGCTCGTGACAACCGGCAGGATCATTGGGCGGCGGCGGGTCTCGTCATACAGGAAACGTCCCAGGACGTCTCTGATAAGGGACTCGAGCGAGCGCTCGGAACGGGAATTGCTCCCTTTAAGCGCTTCCTCCAATGCTTCCTCGACCCGACGGGCTGCTTCATCGAGCAGATCGCTGGACTCTCGCAGGTAGACGAACCCCCGACTCACGATCTCTGGATGGCCTATTAACCCGCCACTTGCTTGATCGATCGTCACTACGGCGATGACGAAGCCATCTCGCGCGAGGGCTTCCCTGTCCCGCAGCACTGCGGGGCCGACATCGCCAACGCCTGAGCCATCCACGAAGACGTATCCGCCTGGTACCCGTTCTCCCACCCGGCCTACGCCATTCTCGAACTCGATGACCATGCCGTTCTCTACGATGAAGATGTTCTCTGGGGGGATACCTAGAGCCCTGGCTGTGCGGGCATGAGCGTGCAGATGGCGTAGCTCACCGTGGATAGGGATGAAGTACTTCGGTCGGGTTAGGGCCAATAAGAGTTTTTGTTCCTCCTGGCTGGCGTGCCCTGAGACGTGTACCTGAGCCAGCGGTGGATAGATCACCTCGGCACCGCGCTGGAACAACCGGTTGATCACCCGGGCGACCCCTTCCTCATTGCCTGGGATAGGGCTCGCCGATAATACCACCGTATCGCCTGGCAGGATATCGATATCCCGATGCCTGCCGCGTGCGATGCGTGCTAGCGCCGCCCCGGGCTCACCCTGGCTGCCCGTAACCAGGAACACGATCTGATCCGGCGATAAATTTCTGGCCTCTTCTAGCGAGATCAGCGTGTTTGCCGGGACTTGCAGATATCCCAGTTCTCGGGCGATTCGGGCGTTCTCCTGCATAGAGTACCCCGCCAGGGCCACCTTACGCCCGTACCGGGCGGCGCAGTTGAGCACCTGTTGCACACGGGAGATCAGCGATGAGAACGTGGCGATGATGATCCGCCCGGGGGCTTGCCGGAATATCTCGGCGAAGACAGGGTCGATCTCGCTTTCGGAGGGGGTGAAGCCGGGTCGCTCAGCCCCCGTCGAGTCGGCCAGCAACGCCAGCACGCCCTCCCGTCCCAATTCGGCCAGCCGGCCGAAATCGGCGCTCGCTCCCTGAGTGGGAGTGTAATCGAACTTGAAATCGCCTGAATGGACGATCAGCCCGGCGGGTGTGCGGATCGCCAGGCCAACCCCATCTGGGATAGAATGGTTCATCGCCAGGAACTCCACCTCAAACGCGCCAATGGCTGTCTTGTCGCCGATCCGAATCGTGTGGAATTCCGTGACATCGGAGAGCCCCTGGCGCTTCAGCTTGCCCTCGATGAAGCCGAATGCCAACCGGGTTGCGTAAACCGGGGCTTGCATCTCCTGTAAAAGGTAAGGCAGCGCCCCGATGTGATCTTCGTGGCCATGGGTGATCACGATTCCAACAACGCGATCAAACTTATCCCGCAGATAAGACCAGTCCGGGATCACCAGATCTACGCCCCACATATCGTTCTCGGGGAACATCACCCCGACGTCGATAATCAATATATCCTGGCCGTATTCGACGGCCATCATGTTCTTTCCGACTTCCCCCAGTCCTCCTAGGGGAATGATTCTTAGTATCTCACTCACAGCAATTCATTGCCTCCTTAGACAAAAGTTACCGTTTTTAGTTTGGGCCTAATGAAAGGCCCCGACATCTCCGTCGGGGCCTGATAGACGCTCTATGGTATCCGGTTGAATCGTTCCAACTCAAATCACATGCTACCTACCCCGTCGAGCGGGGGAAATTATCCCTGCGAATAGATTCCGTCCCCTCGCGTACCCAAGCTTGCCTCCCCGACGAGCGCATTCTCCATGCCATATCCTTGGTGGTAAAGCTATAGCCTTGTCACGCGTGGCATGTTTACCAGAGCCTACTATACCGCAAGGATAACTTTACGTCAATTTTCTCTGTGGAGGTTGTGGGCCTTCTCGTACGTTGGCGAGCCTGTCTGTTCAAATGACCTGTTTGTTTTTCGCTGGGGCTCCGTGGAGAGCGACGCGGCTGCTCAGTGGTTGCCCAAATGCCTTATTAGATATAGAATCCTGGTCCAGATCCACAAAGGTTGAGCTATGAGCGACTACATCCAAGGGAGAGTAGAGGGAGGGTTTGACTCGGCCGAGGCTATGGCGCTGGAGCGGGCGATTCGTGTGGCCTTGACCCTGCGCGGGTTAGCGCTCACGGTCTTCGGCGCAGTGCTTCCGGCTGTGATGGTGACCTTCGGGCTGGATAATGCTCAGGCCAGCGCGCTTCCTCTAATGGGAGGGATCGGAGCGACCCTGGCCGCGCTGAGTATGGGGCCGCTCGCGGACCGGTGGGGATCGCGACGGGGTATGTCATTAGCCGCATGGGCCTTGTTCCTGGCTGCTCTGATCCTGTCGTCCGCTCCCGCCTGGTCGATATTCGTCGTGGGAGCCTTCCTGATCAATTGGGGGTCGGGAGGGATTGCAACGACCACCAGTGTGCTTCTTACTCTGGCCTACCGGAGGAAAAGTGGAACGGCCTTCAATCGTAGCTTCCTGTTCGTCGGCGTTGGCTCGTTGATCAGCCCCTTGGTGGCTGGTGCCATCTTGGGAATATTCCACTCATGGCGGTGGACTTTTGCTGGCATCGCTATGGCTTTCGTCTACTTGCTGATCACGGTCACGCGGGCGCCTTATCCGCCACCGGAGCGGAGGGATGGTGACAGCCGAGCGGCCGGTGGTCATCCTTGGTGGCGTCAACGTGCGCTGGCGCTGTGTGCATTGG
>JAGHDS010000209.1 GCA_021159845.1 Anaerolineae bacterium | reverse complement strand
GCCTGAGCTGGTTTGTTTGGTTGAGAGCCAGGGCAATGTTATCCGCGTCAACCGGACGGTAGAGGCATGGGGATTGGCTCAAGTCCTGGATGTCCGAGGACGAGACTTCCATGACCTGCTTCATCCGGGATGCACAAGCCCGGATTGCTATCTCCGCACGTTTTTGCAGACGGCCTATGGGGAAGCGCTCCGAGGACGGCCTAGTGTCTTGGAGGCCCGTGATCCGCTTCTACAGCGCTACCTATCCATCTGCATCCGCCCGGTCGTCGATTTGCACAAGGATTTAGCTTCGACCAGCGTCATCGTCGTGCAGGATATCACTGAGCGGAAGCAGGCGGAAGTAGCGTTGCAAAGATATGCAGAGCGCTTGGCGGTGATCAATGAGATCAGCCAAGCTATCCTCTCGGCTCGATCCTCTAGAGAGATCGCTCAGGTAGCGCTCGATCATCTCAAGCGCCTGATTCCTTATCAGCTGGGCTTTATTGCTTTGGCGGAGCAGAATGGGGCCGTCCTGAGCATCCTGTCAATCATGGTTCCGCATCCCACATCGGTGTTGAGGCCTGGTTACACATTCTCGCCGCGCGTGTTGCGCGGTATCCGGTCCAACCAATCTCCAAACGTTATCAGGCTTACGGACGTTCCCGGCCTTTCAGAAGCGGAACGTGAGATGATGCGTGTGGGAGCACGCGCGTATGTGACTATTTCATTGATGGCTGAGGGAACGTTCGTTGGCGTGTTCACGCTAGGTACGAAAGATGTGAAGGACTTGCAACAAGAGTATCTTGACATCGCTTACGAGGTCGCCAGTTTGCTGGCAGTCGCCATCCGACACACGCAGCTCTATGAGGAGTTGCGACACACGAATAAGGAACTGGAAGCAGCATTGCGAGCGCGAGATGAGATGATCCAAAACGTTTCTCATGAGCTCTGCACACCGCTCACCATCATCAGGGGATATACGGAACTGATGCAGGAGGGAGGGGCCGGTGAGTTGACCGCGGCGCAAAAGGGCATGTTGGCGACTATCAGTACTCACAGTGACCGACTCCTGCACATGCTTAACCGACTTCTCACTCTTCAGCGACTGGATAGCGATGTTGTGGAGAAGGTGCCTTTCGTTCCCGCCGCTATACTTCGCCGTATTGTGCGAGCGTGGCGCGCGACCGCCGAGAGGGCTGGCATCGAGCTGCGTTTGAAGATATCCGATGAGCTTCCTTATATCCTGGCGAATCCTGATCTTTTCGATCAGACGATGGTTAACCTTCTGGATAACGCGATCAAATTCAGCCCTGGTGGTGGAACAGTGACCGTTCGCTCTTGGGCCAATAATGGCAGTGTGTTCATTGCCGTATCTGACCAGGGGATTGGCATCCCCGCTCACGCGTTGAACCACATCTTTGACCGTTTCTATCAGGTGGATGGTAGTATGAGCAGGCGCTTCGGTGGCATGGGAATTGGACTTGCCTTGTGTAAGAAGATCGTACAAATTCACGGTGGCCGCATTTGGGCTTCCAGCCCGGGTGAGGGGAAGGGAAGCACATTTACGATCGCCTTGCCCGTTGCGGCTCCGCCTGAGGATGATGTGGAATGATAAACAGCACCGCTCGGTCGAGTACCTTGTCAGATTGACGTCTATCGTCTTAGCCATTAAAATGTATCTGCAAATGGTGGTATAATGTGATATAATGAGTATTGGCTATCAGACAATCTTACACCATGCAGAAGCGTTCTTAAGTCTGGTGATCACACGATCTCCCATGTGGGGGTAGCGTTGGGAGGCGGGTGGGAGACTGGCGTGTACTGGGGATAAGCCCTTTGCCGGGGAACGTTGTATGGTGGTGCCTCCATGATCGTTCGGAGTTCTCACACAGAGGAGACGTGAATGGGCGAGAGTAAGAGGGTCTTGGTTATCGACGATGAGCCCGATCTGGCGGGTTTGATTGCCATATTCCTCAAGGTAGCAAACTTCGACGTCGTCAGCGCCTGCGATGGGAAGCAAGCGTTGCAGATTCTGGAACAGATCACCCCAGATCTTGTTTTCTGTGATCTGGTGATGCCCAATATGAATGGCATCGAGACGGTACGGGCCATTCGATCTGACCCGCGCTTCCGATCGATCCCCATCATCATGCTGTCCGCGCGAGGAAGCGACCTCGACGTAGAGCGCGCTCTCCTGGCAGGAGCCAATGACTATATCATCAAGCCATTCCGCGGTGCTGACATCGTTGCAGTAGCGAGAAAATACCTCGAGGAGCAACCCGACGATGCACTCATTCTTGCAAATAGGGCATGAGCATACCGCCAGCCTTGCTGCACTGATTAACTTGGAGGCGACCGGTAGTGGCCGAGGGGCAGGTGCCCAAGAGATGCCTGAGGAAGCTGCCATCCACATCGCGCCGGAGACACTGGACACTTTGGCGTCCGTCATCTCCCACGACTTGAACAGCCCTCTATCGGCGGTCATTGGGTATGCGGACTTGCTGTTAGAGGGGTACACAGAACCGTTGACCCCCAGCCAGCGGGAGTACGTTCAGACGATCCGCGAGAACGCGCAGCGAGTTCTCACGCTTATCACGTTACTCTCCGACGCGATTAAGATGGCTCGTGGCAAACTCATTCCCGAATTGCAGCCGATCGAGATCCATCAGATACTCAAACAGGCTGCTCGGGAGATTGCCGAATATCTGGAAGCCCGCAAGCAACGTTTCTGTATTCAGGAAGATGAGTCCGTGACCGTCCTCGTCGACCTGCAACGTATGCAACGAGTCCTGACTTTGCTCTTGCGGTTCATCGCTCAACACATCCCGATGGGGCAGGAAATCTTCATTGATGTTATTCCCCCCACTGCAGATGAGGACATGGTGACCATCATGGTGCGTGCTGACGTCTCCGCGGTCAGTGAGATGGGGGAAGCCGTCCAGCGGCGTTCTAGTACTCCTCTGCAGCTCATCATCGCCCAGGCCTTTCTCAAGATGCACGGGGGGCAACTCCGCTGGACACCGTCGGAACGGGCGAGTGAGATCGTGGTCATCAAGTTACCTGCAAACCCGGAGCTGCTCGCTGCGTCGTGATCGGGCGTGGCGCGCGCGGCTGCGCGGTCTGATCAGATGGGAAGGAAGCGATGTTCGCGTGTCTGGATGGTGAACCCGGGCGACCTATGGGCCTATAAGTGCCTTTTTTGGTAGATAGCGTACACCTCCTCGCGGCTGGGGAGACTGGCCACGGCGCCGCGTCCCCGAACCTTCAAGGCAGCGGAGATCATGCCCAGCCGTGCTGCCTCGACAGGAGCCATCCCCTCGCACAGTCCGTGCATGAATGCTCCATTAAACGCATCCCCAGCGCCGGTCGTATCTCTTGCCTCCACGCCGGGTAACGGTGGTACCAGCACGATCGTGCCTGCCTCGCGCTCACCGACCCAGCAGCCCTCCATACCCCACTTCAGGGCGACAAGATCTACCCCTGCCTTCCAGAAATACTCAATGATCTCATGGGGGGCCCTCAGTCCTAGCAGCGTGCGGCTCTCGTCAGGGCCACCCGGCATCGCGATGTTCACATAGGGCAATATCTCTTCCAAGGCTTGCCGGGCCTCCGCCAATGACCACAGCTTTAGCCTCAGATTGGGATCGTAGGCCACCTGGACGTCATGTGCCCGAGCGATCTGCGCCGCGCGCAGTGCCGTCGCCCGTGCTGAGGGTGAAATCGCCTGGGTGATCCCTGTCGTAAGCAGAATACGCGTGCTCGCGATGTAATCCTCATCGAGATCGGATGGCTCCATAGTGGAAGGGGCACTCCCCTTGCGATAATAGGTGAACTCGCGCTCGCCGCCCGGCAGTAAGCTGATGAAGTAAATCCCGTTGAAGCCGGGGACAAGTTTGCAGTGGCTCGTGTCAACTCCCAATCCTTGCCAGCTTTTCAGCAGATAGGAAGCGAAGGGATCATCCCCCACCCGCGTGATAAACCCGGTCTTAGAGCCCATGCGTTGAGCTGCAGCGATGTTATTAAAAGCATCCCCCGCGAAGGCTTTGGTGAAAGTTTTCGCTTCGGCGATGGGCTCATCCGAGAAGAATTCGATCATGCACTCACCGATCGATACGATGTCCAGCATAGTCCCTCTCCACACTAGACCTCGGTAGCGGTCACAGCTCTCACGAAGTGCTCGGCGTGCCGTCGCAATCCCTCCCAGTCCTTTGCTTCCACCATTGGCTTGGGCATGAGCGCGCTGCCCAAACCGATGGCCTTGGCCCCAGCCCGCAGGTAGGCCTCCAGGTTATCGAGGGTGACGCCACCTGTTGGGATCAGCGGTAGCTCGGGTAGTGGTGCTAAGACGCTGCGCACGTACGAGGGCCCTCCGAGCGAGCCGGCCGGGAATAGCTTTACGAAGTCTGAGCCGGCGCGCCAGGCCTGGGCGAGTTCACTTGGGGTAAGTCCGGCTGCCATGCTGATCACACCGTGGCGGTGGCATATTGGGATCATGTCCAAATACCCTATCGGCGACACCAGGAATCGCGCTCCCGCCGCGATCGCCTCCTCGACCTGGGCGGGCTCTGTGACCGAGCCCGCTCCTACGATCGCGTCCGGCAACGCCTCGCCCAGGCGTCTGATCGCTGTTGCCGCATCACGCACGGTGAAAGTAATCTCGATCAAATGGATGCCTGCGTCGGCTAGCGCCTGTCCTACCTCGATCGCTTCCGTCGAATCGGTCGCCCGGACAACCGCGATCAAACGCTCGTCGAGGATACGCTGTATGACTTCTTCCCGACTTGGTACCAGTCTGCTCATTTGCCCTCTCCCACCTCTTCCGTTGAGACAACGGAGTTGTACGATCCGAATTCATTCAGCACATGATCATCTGCCTCGGGATCGTTTTGCCACCGGGTGCCATCGATCAGGTAGCGAAATTGGTAACGCCTTCCTCGCGGGAGCTCTAGCGTGACTCGCCAGACGCCATCACGCTCTTGTCGTAGCGGATAGGACGTGCGGTTCCACTCGTTGAATTCACCTACCAGACAGACCTCCCCCGCCCATAGCGATCCGGGCAACTCAAACGTTACCCGCACCTTATCGGGGTCCCGTCCCGGCTCTTTCTTGATCATGCTGACCTCCTGGCGAGGAAGTGCACACACTCTATACACGATGGCTGGCATTTTATTCTAGCATGTCTCATGTTCGGGAGCAATGACATACCACTTGGTAACAGGGCTTTTCAATGTTCAAACGCTTAACCCTAGCCATCCTGCCGTAGGGGGGCCCCTCGTGGGCACCCAAGGCAGCCACAAGGGCTGCCCCTACGAAGATCTGTTAGAACGCTGAAAAGCCCTAACTTGGTAACTGCTGCGTCGCACCGCTGCGGCCCATTTTCATCGTTATGCGGTGTGCAACTGCTCATGGAGACTGTTCACCGGTGGGGTAAGAGAGATTAGCCGCGCCGCCAGCGGTAGGGGGCATTTCAAGCCCGTAATGGGATGCGAGCGCAAGTTGGGAAGAGAAACCCGGCTTCTCCGAGAAGCCGGGTTTCTTCCTGTAGTCCCCTTTCTTCTCGCCTACACACGCATTAACGACGCCGCTCCTCATAGATGGATGATGCGTTGACCTACTGTATATTCCTGAGTCTTTCCGAACTCATGCCCTAGACGAGGAGGGGTATCCCCATCCAGGTCTGGCTCTTCTCCGATTTTTACCTGTTTCCTCGGCTCTCTCGTTCCTCCAGCCAGGTCAGGATGCCTTTTTGGACCTGGGGGCGGATAGCTTCGTTGAAGGCCTCGTGGAGTGTCCCGGGATAGGTCGCCAGACGACTACCTGGGACTGCCACTTGGGCGTAGAACCGTTGCACAGCGTCGGGATCGACGATGGGGTCATCGGTACCTTGGAGCAGCAGCAGGGGGATTTGAAGATGAGCCGCGGCCGCGCGCACTAAGGCGGCGACCCGTTCCATCTCGGCGAAGGCGCGGGCCGTTATGCGGTCGTGGACCAGCGGATCCGATCGGTAGTCCGATATGGTGGCTGGGTTGTGGCTGAGCCATTCGGCTTTTGGCCCTGTGCGACTGGAGAAGGTTGGCCATAGACGGTGGAGCCAGGGGATGACCAACGAGACCCATGTGGGGGTTGGCATCCGACGGGCTAGCGCCGGGGCGGAGGCAATCACGCCGGACCAATCGCCCGGGCGGGCCAGCGCATGAGCCAGGACAATGAGCCCGCCTAAGCTGTGACCGAAGAGGTATAAGTTTCCTTTTGGTATCTCCGATGCAGCGTACGAACGAGCGGCGTCCACGTCGGCCAGGTAGTCCTCGAATCGATCTACGTGCCCGCGTTGTCCTGGGGATTGGCCGTGACCACGCAGGTCTGGCGCGATGCACAAGTACCCATGCGAGGCCAGATGCGTTCCCAGCCACGCATGACGGTCGCCGTGCTCACCGATGCCGTGGATGATGATCACTCCCGCGCGGGGCTGTGCAGGATGCCAGGCGCGAAAAGACAGACGTAGCCCGTCCTCTGTGGGGAGATGCCCCCGGTCTATGTGGAAGGGCTCCCCGGGAGGGTGCCGCTCTTTTTTCTCACGTGTTGTGGTTTGTCCCATTGGTCGCGAGTTGGCGCAGCACGTCTACAAAGTAATCGAGTTCCTCAGGGAGGACGTAGGCATTGACAGACAGACGTATCCAATGACGTTCATCATTAGCTCCAACGAGGATGCGGTGTTCCTCCCACAGTTTCTTCTTCACCTCGCCTGGTATCGTGTGAGTGAAGGCGACAAGTCCAGAGCTCATCGCTGGATTGCGAGGCGACATAATGCTCACGTCCGGTATCTCCGATAAGGCCTCTTCGACGTGTTGTACCATCGGCCTGATGGTGCGTTCGATCTCGGCCGGGTCGAGCTTCTGGACGCGCTCGATGGCGACCCGCAACGCCGGATACAGCGGCCACGGCCGGGTGCTGAACTCGAAACGTCGGGCGTCGGGACGTGGCTCGAAGATCTGATGTTGAAGATCGTAGTGCTCTACGGAATCCCAGCCGACGAAAGTGGGCGCGATCTCCGGCAGCAGCTCGCGTCGGATGTACAGGAAGCCGGTACCCTGTGGTCCGGATAGCCATTTGTGTCCACAGGTGGTGTAGAAGTCGCAGTCTAAGGCGTGGACGTCTACCGGGAACTGGCCTACCGAGTGGGCTCCATCCACCATGATCAGCGTGCCCTTCCGATGGCTGATCTCGGCGATTTCACGCACTGGCAGGCGTATGCCGCTGATGCATGAGACGTGACTGACATATACCAGCCGGGTGCGTGAGGTGATGAGTCGCTCCAGGCGTTCCAGGAATTCATCCCTGTCGTGTGTGATCGGCAGCAGTTTGATGACGATGCCCTGTCTCTGGGCCAGGTTGAGCCAGGGACCGGCGCCGCCGGGATGTTCCTCCTCCGTCAGGATGACCTCGTCGCCGGGGTGCCAGGTCATCCCATTGGCGATGATATCCGCCCCTTCGGACACATTGCGTGTTAGCGTGATCTCGTCCTCATCCGCATGGATGAGCGCCGCGGCCGCCCGTCGAGCGGCCTCATACTGCTCAAGGAGCTCGTCTGTCACATCGTAGGCGTAGCTGCCTTCGGCCTCGATACGTCGATACCAGTACACCAGCTCATCGGCGACTACGGTCGGCAGCGGACCGTAAGTGCCGCAGTTCAAATAGATGCACTGTTGCAAGGCTGGGATGCCCGCGCGTAGAGCTACAACATCCATTGCTGTCCTCCGACGGGACGCCAGGCATGGGATTGCTCGGCCGATGCGTTGTGCTCTCACTAGCTGTCGGACGCTCCGGCTGAGGAAGTGCGAGCGGGTCGTATCGTCCCGATGCGGAAGGCCTGGCGAATATCCTCATCATACAACCAGTTCGCATGAAGCGCCAAGTTTTTCACAGCACGCCGCGCTGTTCCAGATGGGCGCGATATATCTCCTCGAACAGCCGGACGTCCGTTCGGGTAGCCGCCGCGGGCGAGCGGAATGGCGCGCCTGTCTGCAGGCAGTGGATGAAATGCTCGGCCTCCCGCCTGTAGCTCCACGACCAGGCAGGCTTGGGGAT
>JAGHDS010000196.1 GCA_021159845.1 Anaerolineae bacterium | reverse complement strand
CGCGCCTGAGGTCGTGTTATAGCATAGTTGCTCATACTCCTTTCGCAGTTTCTCTGCCGTCTCTAGCACACGCTCTACCTCCTTGGCTACCACCTCGAACGGGGCTGGAAACAGCTCCACATATCCTTGTACGGCCTTGGTTCTCTTTACAGCTTGCCTCGAGTCCCTCTTGATTGCCTCTATGTGCGAGACGATATCGCTCATGGCCGAGCTGGCCTGCCATGTGGCAAGTTCCACATCGTCAACCCAGTTGTACATGACTCCCCCTCCTTGAGCAGATCGTTACGGAGTGGCAAATGAGACCTCTTTAGATCGTTGAGTCCCGGAAGTGCGAGTCCTCTGAGGGTACCTGGCGCTTTGGCAACATCAAAGGCTCCAGGAGACGTGCGATACCCGCTTCAAGAGTGCGAGCTACCAGAAGATGCCCCTTCTCTAGGCATTGGGTATCCAGAGGCCACAGAAGCACTTCCCCATGGAACATCGCAGCCAGACGGCGATCTTGTCGGATGATCTCCTCCTTACGGCCTAGCTCAACGTGTATGGGATAGATGCGGAACCACTTACCGCAGTCTGCACATCTCAGGCAGAGCACTCTCACGAGTCTCCTCCCTAGAACCAGCTCGCCAGCACGGGGCCACAGCCTTCAAGATCAGCCTCCACTAACCTCCTGGCGTGCTTATAGCTGGACATGTAGCCGTTGTGCCAGCGCCGGTTCCTGATGGCGAGCTTCAGGAAGTCCTCGCCAGCTTTGCGCACTTCCTCATCACCATATGATCCCGCCATGTAGACATACATCTCGCAATGAAACGGCTCGCCCATCTTGTGCGCCAGGAGCGCATTTGCAGCAGCTTTGGGTGTGAAGTACCCCAGGCTTTCCGCGATCATATGGGCGATGATGCGAGGGTAACGCCTTAGCATCGTGATCTGATCCATGTCCTCCTCCCTTGGGCGGAATAAAAAAGCCTATGACGCGCACAGCGACATGCGCGCCATAGGCCGATAGATTACTCCATTACCTGCAGCGCATCGATCCACCCACGTTGACGAGCGATTTCCTTCAGATTGTAACGGCGATCTTCCGGTAATGATCGGATAATCCTCTTCGCCACAGCCCAGCGGATGATCCCACCATCCGTGGTCTTAAGCCCAATCTGGCTGGCGACAATGGGCTCTATGGACATGAGCAACTTTATGACCTCATCCGGGAACCCAACGAAGACGGCGCTGTTCCCAGACGACATGGACAGTCGCCAGATGGCGTGGAAGAAGGCATCTCTGTTCTCTGTGAGCCCTGGCAGCTCCTTGCCGTCCACAATCCTGGACTCACCCTGGCACCACGCCCGCCAGGACTCGCAGATACGCCCGATCTCCTCGTCCCGCTCGTCCTGATCCCTAATCTCCCTGATGGCACGAGCGATGGGGCCGGAATACAGGGCACGCATCATGTGACGGGCCATGCGCATGACAGCCTCGTCAGGTTCTGGGACGAGGTCGACAAGATACGCCGTGTTGATGGCAGCGTTCTCAGCGGGCACGAAGTGGCCGGCAATGTAATCCCACAACTGGGAGACGGTATCCTCCCCACCGGTGACAGGCGCCTTCTTGCTCCAACACCACCGCTGCTTATGGTGCTGGAGCCATAAAGGGTTGTCGCCGATCTCCTCTCTGATTTCCGCGAGGCGCTCCGGATCGAAGGACGTGTCATACTTGATCGCATCCACCGCGCCCTGGAGCATGTCGGCCAGTTCCGGGATGAGGTCATCTCGGCCATTGGCATGGGCTGCGGTAATCGTGTTGGCGATTCGGCCCAGCGCGCCGCCATAGGTGATAGCACGTTCGACAACCACTCGCCGGTTCTCCAAGGTCATCTCGGAGTTCCGACGCGGCTTCTCCTTTGGCACCTCATAACCGTTGAAGGAGCGCGCCTCTTCCGTCATTGTAGGAAACGGTGTCGTTTCCCACAAGACGAAGAGGTCTCCATCGAAGTCGCCGGCGAAGTGCTTGGCTGTCTTGTGGCTCATCGCCACGGTGCCCGGAAGGACGTTGCCAGGCACGTTCAGGACGACTCGTATGTCCCAAGCTCCCCGGATCGGATAGCGGGTCATGAATAGCTTGCCCGCTGGTAGATCGGGTGTGCTGATAGTCATATAGTCCAGGTTGTCGTCTGGGATCGCCATCAACCCGACGCCGCTCAGGTTGGCGTGTGTGGCGACATGCCACCAGGCGTTGCGGGTGAGCTCCCGTATCCTCTGTTGAATCGTTTTGGTCTTGGTGACGAGCTCATTCCTATCGGCGAGTAGCAGTTCTTCAGTATACGAGTGTGCCCCCCTCTCGTCATCGTAGATGAAATCGAGGAGCGCCTCGCGATCATTGTGCAGCCGCAAAACCTTCTCTAGTTCCATCTCGATGTGGACGCCGAGATCAGCAAACAGGGCAGATGGGCTGAACCACTGAAGGATCTGGTAACCGATGGATACCTTCAGAGGGCGTGCCCACTCACGCACGCCGAACACAACTTGGCCTTCCCATTTACCCAGGGACGGTTTATTGCCCTTGAACGAGCTTTGCGGAAGAACAAGATCGTATTCTGTATATGCTGGCCTAACAGTTCCCTTGGCGATCCATTGATCCGGCGCAACTAATCGAAACTGCGCTACGGTTAGCTCTTCAGGCGGGAATCTCCTGCGCGCTAGGCGACGCCATGCCGCTCGCGTCTCCTCCGGTAACTCTGGATCTTCCGCTGCGCGGCGGATCATCTCCGCTCGTGCCATGCTCTTCTCGGCGTCCATGTGGTGGATATCCCAGAGGAGAGATGGATCACATAGGCCGTGACAGTCTCCGGTACCCCACTCACCGTCTTCGACGACCAGGATACGGACATGACGACGAATCGGCTTGGTGCGCAGCTCGGTGAAGAGCATCCCCACGTAAGGCATGTGCTCGGCATACCGTCCATACCGGGACAGCAGGTCAAGCCTAGAAAAGGCGACACGTCCCTTCTTCACCGAGGAGCCGAAGAAGTCGATCTGGAAACCGTTGACGCCTAACGGTATGATCGGCTCCTCGGTGTTGACCTGGACGATCACCACATCTTTCGGGCTATACAGCTCTTCAAAGACCGTATTGCGATAATCCACATAGGACAGTGTACGTCCCTCTGTATCAAGCGCGCGGATACGAATCATTGTACGACGCCTCCTGGGAGAGAGAATGGGATGAGGGCGGTATGCCCCACCCCCGCGTCCTCGTGTGCGATGAGAATGATGCACTTGCAAGCTTGCAGGCAGGGAGATAGAATGAGATCTGTCGGTTACGAGGGGGCACAGCAGACGTTCCGGATCCTGAGACAGGAGGGTGTGCACATGCTGCGCAGAATAGCCCCGCTCCTGGCGATTCTCGCATTGACTCCCGCGCTCGTGGTGCAGGCCGGTCAGCCAGAGCCGCTGGTTGAGTATCCCAATTTCCCGTTCCAAGCGGGGTGGACATGGGTTGCTGGGGAATTATCCCTCGGAGGCCCCTGCGAGGGGAAAACCTTTTACGTCTATTCTGGAGAGGATACCAGCGGTGAGCTACTGGGCAGTGGCAAAGCGTGGACGGACTGGAAAGGCGGGCGGGCTGACTTTGTGGTCTACTTGAGCCGTCCTCTCAAGGAGGGTGAAGTCATCACCATCTATGCTGAGTGTGAAGAAGGCAAAGTTGTTTGGGATACCTCTACGGTAGAGCCATTCGAGTCCTGGCCTAAGCCACTTTACATCTGGTCTCCTCAGTACTACGTTCCCAGCATTATGCTTGCCTTTCCAACGCCAGGAGGCACAATAGTGAAGGG
>JAGHDS010000287.1 GCA_021159845.1 Anaerolineae bacterium | reverse complement strand
GTACCCGGACCGATCGTTCACCGAGAACGACCTCAAGCGGCTGTATAACGTGGATTTGGCGGATCACAAGGGGGATGTCTTCTTTATCAAGTTCGATGCTGAACTCGAGCCCGTACCCGATGCGGTGGAGCATATCAGCCCTGATGAGGTGCGAGCGAATCTGGTGAACCCGGCCGTGTGGAATCGGGCGATGGAGCTTGCCGCGCAGGCGTTGGGGCAGAGCCAGCTCGGCACGTTGATCTTCGGCTCGGCCTTGAATCTGTTGCTCTTCTCGCGGACCTATGGGGAGCAGATGTTCGCTAAGCTGGAGTCCTTACTGCGCGGCGAGAAACAGGATACTTATCTGTTCACCGTAAGCTCGAACGCTTTGCAGGAGAAAATCCGGGCGTTGGAGAAGGCGGCCGATCATCTCTTGCTGGCTGAGTCGGCCAAGTCACCGCAGGGTGGGCCAGAGCTGCGTCTGAGGGTGGCTCGGCTGCGTGGGGCGTCGCACTCAGATGAGGTTGCCGTGGTTCCTTTCGACTCCGCGACGCTGGAGGAGATGAGGCAGGCGGCTGATGCATCGCGGGTGCGGCGTATCCCGGCCATCCGCAATATCTAGCAGGGCGATATCGCCACAATAGCATGGTCCTGGAGGGGGTATGGTGACATCGCACGACGTTGAGGCGATCGAAGTTGAGAACCTTACCAAGCGCTACGGTCGTCCGGGAGAGGGTGTGCTGGCCGTAGATCATATCAGCTTCGCCGTGCACCGGGGCGAGGTGTTCGGTTTCCTGGGGCCCAATGGGGCGGGCAAGACGACGACGCAACGGATGCTGACCACATTGCTCGAGCCGAGCGAGGGGCGCATCATCATCAACGGATATGACCTGGCTCGTGACGCCTATCCGGTCAAGCGCCAGATGGGGCTCGTTCCCGAGGAATCCAATGTGTATACGGAGCTGACCGCCTGGGATAACCTGATGTTCACGGCCCGGCTGTATCGCGTGCCTCGAAAGGAGCGGGCGGAGCGAGCACGGGAGCTGTTGCAGGCTTTCGGCCTGTGGGAGAAGCGGGATATCAAGGTGGAGGCCTTCTCCAAGGGGATGCGGCGGCGGCTGAGCATCGCTATGGCGATCGTCCATAGGCCATCGCTGCTCTTCCTGGATGAGCCCACACCTGGCTTGGATGCCCAGAGCACCCGCGCGATTCGTGATCTGGTCCGGCGCCTGAACGCTGAGGGGACGACGATCTTCTTGACCACCCATCAGATTGAGGAGGCCAACCAGTTGTGCGACCGGGTTGCGATCATCAACCACGGCCGGATTGCGGCGATCGACACGCCGGAACGGCTGAAACGGGCGTTCCAGCGGGTGCAGTCCGTGGAGGTGGCGTTGGAGCCAGATGGGCAACGGCACGGCGACGCTTTGGCGGCGTTGCCGGGGGTGACGACGGCGGTCAAGATGGGGGATAAGTGGCGGCTGTACACGCAGGACCCATCGTCGTTGTTGCCTCTTGTGGTGGACTACGCCCGGGAGCATCAGGCGCGGATCGTCAGCCTGAGCACGTTGGGGCCGTCGTTGGAGGATGTGTTCCTGGAGATCACCGGACAGTCGGTGGGTACGGTTCGTCACGAGACGCAGGAGGGTGATGGCAGACGTCCTGGCATGAGAGGCCGAAGAGGGGGGCGGAGATGACGGACGGGTGGCAGGAGCGTGTCATAGACGAGATCGCGCAGGCGTGGACGGTCACCGTCAAGGACATAAAGGTCTATTATCTGCGGCCGGGCATGATCATGTTCGGCGTGTTGATGCCGTTCTTCTTGTTTTTCTCTTTCTCAATCCGGCGGCATATCGCTGCGACGCAGGGCGAGGCGCGGCTGTTGGCGTTGACGCTTCTTTTCACGGCCGCGGCGGCGGGCCCGTTCATCATCCCACTGGAGCGCCGTCTGGGCACGTACGATCGGCTGATGGCCGCGCCGATGTCGTTGCTCACCTTACTTTTGGGAAAGATGGCCGTGGGAGCTCTGTTTGCCATCGCTGTGTCGCTCGTGGCGTTGCTGGCGGGTGTCCTGGTCTTCGGCGTGGCGGTTGCTCATCCTTGGCTTCTGGCCGTTGGGATCCTCTTGGGGGCTTGTTGCTTCGCCGCCTTGGGGCTGGTCTTCGGCTCGATCCCGACGCGTAGCCCAGGGGATGTGCAGATGCCGAGCGTGTTGTTGCGTTGGGGGCTCCTCTTCATCAGCGGCGTGTTCGTCCCACTGCGTGATATGGCCCCCCTGGCGCGGGCGGTGGCCTATCTCTCGCCGCTGACATACGCTCAGGACCTGATGGATCATGCGGTGGCGGGAACGGGGATGCTGAGCCCGCATCTGGATGTGGCAGCCCTGCTCCTGTTCGGCATCCTGTTCCTGTCGCCGTCGATTTGGTTGCATCGACGGAGTCGTCAGCTAGGGTATTGATGTCGGTTGGAAAAGGATCGGTGGGCGATGGTGGAATTTAAGCGCATCCTGGTGCCATTGGACGGTTCGCCTTTGTCGGAGCGGGCGTTGCCCGCTGCTGCTGCTCTGGCGGAGAAGTTTGACGGCCGGTTGATCTTGCTTCATGTCCTGGACATCCCTACGCCGACGTTGCCGGCGCTGTATCCGGAGATCGCCATCGGCTGGGTTGAGGAGGCGCGAGAGCAGGCTCACCGGGAGGCTCAGCGCTATCTGGAGAAACTACGGGCTGCTTTGGAGGAGCAGGGCCTTGGGGTGGAGGTGCTATTGCGGGATACTTCGCCGGCTGAGGATATTTTGGATGTCGCGACGACGGGAGGTGTAGATCTGATCGTTATGTCCACGCACGGGCAGGGTGGGCTTGCGCGCTGGACCTTCGGCAGCGTGGCCGATAAGGTTGCCCGGCATAGCCCTTGCCCGGTACTGTTGGTTCGGCAGAAGCCAGATACGGCGGGACATTCCTAGTGCCGTCATCTGGCGTTATCGGCGGGGTCGCAGGCTCCGTCGGGAGGGTACAATCATGGTGAAACGACCGACTTTAGACGAGCTCGACCTGAGCTTGGGGAAGCGGACGCGGCTGCATCGGCTGCTATATGAGCATGGCCCGGCCAATGGCACGCTTCTCTTACTGCCCATTGACCAGGGCATGGAGCACGGGCCGATCGATTTTTTCCCGAACCCGCCCTCTGGCGATCCTGATTACCAATGTCGGCTGGCGAAGGAGGGAGGCTATTCGGGCATCGTCTTCCACATCGGGTTGGCGCAAAAGTACATGCGGGATTACGCCGGAGAGGTGCCGCTGATCTTGAAGATCAACGGGAAGACGAATGTGCCTCCGGACGATGAAGCGTTCTCGGCTGTGGAGGCGACGGTAGAGGATGCCGTGCGGTTGGGAGCGGATGCCGTCGGATATACGCTTTACCTGGGCTCGCCCGCGCAGGATCGGGACTTCATACAGCTTGGCACGGTGCGGCGGGAGTGTGATCGGTATGGGATGCCGCTCATCGTGTGGAGTTACCCGCGCGGCTCGGCCATCGAGGCGAAGGGAGGGCGCGACAGTATCTATGCCGTGGATTATGCGGCCCGGGTGGCGAACGAGCTTGGGGCGGATATCATCAAGCTTAACGTGCCCAAGTTCCGCGACCCGCGCAACGCGGATAGCCCGAAGCCGTATCGGGATCTGTACGAGGAGTGGAAGGAGCTGGACGAGCACGAGGCCTACCGGTTGGCAGTCGAGAAGGTCGTCGCATCCGCCGGTAAGGCGATGGTGCTCTTCTCAGGCGGTAGCCGTATCAGCGATGAGGACCTGCTCCTGAAGGCCCGGGTCTGCATGGAGGCCGGAGCGACCGGGTTGATCTTTGGGCGCAATATGTGGCAGCGTCCGTTCGAGGAGGGACTGAGGATCACGAAGCAGCTTAAGGAGGTCCTGCTCTCCGTCTCATGATGAAGTTGTGGCCGGGGCGTCGAGGGGTGATTCCTCGGCGCCCCGGGGGAGACCCTGTTATGTGCTCCAGCGTCTCTCCCCGACTTAATCGTGAGCAGGGTTCGAGGGGGAAGGACGCGCGATGGGCGTGGTCGGGCCTGTGGGGTTTCGATGTGGCAGGGTCAGGCGAGTGAGCTGGGCGGAAACGTCCGGTGATCATATCAAAACATATGTGTGAGTGAGGAGAGAGTCATGAAGGTTGTCGTGTCAGCAAATGGGTTAGATCTGAATGCTCCAGCGAGTTCCGTCTTCGGACGGTGTCCTGCCTATGTCTTCGTGGATACGGAGACTATGGCGTACGAGGGGGTGGAGAACCCGGCTCAGGCGTCCAGTGGCGGCGCTGGCATCCAGGCGGCGCAGTTCGTCGTCAACAAGGGTGCTCAGGCTGTGCTCAGCGGCAACCTCGGCCCGAACGCGTTTAACGTGTTGGCCGCGGCCAACGTGCCCGTCTATCTGGTCCCGCAGGGCACGGTGCGTGAGGCTGTGGAGGCTTTCAAGGCTGGCCGATTGCAGCAGATGAGCGCGGCCAACGTTCAGTCCCACGCCGGTCTGTACGGCGGTGGACGTGGCATGGGCCGTGGCATGGGTATGGGTATGGGAGGCGGCAGAGGCATGGGCATGGGGATGGGAATGCGCGGCGGTATGGGCGCGGTTCCTCCCCAGGGTGTAGTACCTCCAACACCGCCGACACCGCCAACACCGCCGCCGCCCGCAAGCGTGGGGTCATCGGAGGATGAGATCAAGGCGTTGAAGGAGCAGGCTCGTCAATTGCGCGAGCAACTGGCGCAGCTTCTTGATCGGCTTGACCAGTTGGAGAAAGGCGAATAAGTTGGGTGCTACGCGGCTTTGACTGACGAATTAGAGGGGGGAACGATGCGTATCGCTGTGTCTGCGGATGGCCCGGAGGGGCTGGATGCGGTTGTCAGCCCGCACTTCGGGCGGTGCCCGTACTACATCTTGGTCGACGTGGAGGGAGGGAAGGTGACCTCCGTCCAGGCCGTTGAGAATCCGTACTTCGAAGAACACGCCCCGGGATTGGTCCCGGAGTTCATCCGCCAGCAGGGAGCGGCGGTGATGTTGACCGGCGGCATGGGGTATCGTGCGATGGCCTTTTTCGAGCAGTTTGGCATCGAACCGGTCACGGGAGCCGGTGGGACGGTACGGCGGGCGATCACCCAGTATCTGGAGGGCCAGTTAGCGGGTGCGAAGCCGTGTCAGGAGGATGCCGGGTCCGCTCTCCGGGGAGGTGTTTATGAACGGGATGAGGTCGGCCGCCTCCGCGAGGAGGCTGAGGAGCTGCAAAGGCAGCTGGAGGATATCGAGCGCCGACTGGATCAAACATAATCGTTGAGGTGCACATGATCATCACTGTTGCCAGTGGAAAAGGTGGAACAGGAAAGACGACGATTGCTGTCAACTTGGGGCTGGCTCTGGCGCGAGCGGGCCAGCCCCAGGTTCATGTCGTTGACTGTGATGTGGAAGAGCCTAACGCGGCCCTGTTTCTAAATCCCGTGTTGGAGGAAAGCGAGGAGGTTGGACAGCTTATCCCAGAGGTAGACCTGGAAAAATGTACCTTTTGCGGGGTCTGCGCTGAGGTATGTCAGTATAGCGCGATAGCTGTCGTAGCCCAGCGGGTGTTGGTTTTCCCGGAATTGTGTCATGGATGTGGTAGCTGTACGTTGAACTGCCCAGAGGATGCGATCACTGAAAAGCTCGATGTGATGGGCGTGTTGGAGCGAGGCCGCGCGGGGTCGATCACCTTCGCCCAGGGCCGGATGGATGTGGGGGAGGCGATGCCGACTCCGATCATCCGCCAATTGAAGAAGTGGGCGATCCCGGAGGACCATAGCGATCGTGTGGTCATCCTGGATGCCCCGCCAGGGACATCTTGCCCTGTTGTTGAGTCCATGCGCGGCGCGGACTATGTTTTGATGGTCACGGAGCCGACGCCTTTTGGCCTGCACGACTTACGGTTGGCCGTCCAGGTGGCTCGGGATGAGTTAGGGTCGCAGGTGGGCGTCGTCATCAATCGGGATGGTGTTGGGGACGAGGAAGTGGATGCGTACTGCGAGGCCGAGAACGTGCCCGTTCTCATGCGCGTGCCGTGGGATCGACGCATTGCCGAGGCATATTCCGAGGGGATACCTCTGATCGACGCGTTGCCGGAGTATCAACAGGCCTTCCTGTCGCTGTATCAGGAGGTCGCCCGACGGGTGGGCCAGGAGGTGGCGCGATGAAGCAGCTCGTGATCCTCAGCGGTAAGGGTGGAACGGGGAAGACGTCGATCGCTGCCGCCCTCGCTCACCTGGCATCCTCGGAGATGCGCGTCGTCCTGGCGGATGCGGACGTGGACGCGGCGAATCTGGACATCGTGTTGGCTCCGACTCGGTTGGAGACGCATCCCTTCGAAGGGGGCTCCATTGCGGAGATCATAGAAGATGAGTGCACGGCATGTGATATCTGTGCTCAGGTGTGTCGCTTCGACGCGATTATCCCGGGGGACCTGACCTATCGAGTGGATCGTCTGGCGTGTGAAGGGTGCGCGACCTGTTTTTACCAGTGCCCTGTGAATGCTATTCGGATGGTCCCACAGCAGGCGGGCGAATGGTATCGCTCGGATACCCGATTTGGGCCGTTGTTTCATGCGCATCTCTTCGCCGGCCAGGAGAATTCGGGGAAGCTGGTGACTGTGGTGAAGCAACAGGCGAGGTTGCTGGCCCTGGACATCGGGGCGGATCTCGTGTTGGTGGATGGCCCGCCGGGGATCGGTTGCCCTGTGATCTCCGCCAGCGCTGGGGCCGATATGGCTTTGCTGGTCGCGGAGCCTACCGTCTCGGGCGTGCACGACCTGGAGCGCGTGTTGGGCACCACGGATCATTTCGGCGTTCCCGCCCGGGTGTTGATCAATAAGGCGGATATCAACGAGGCGCGGACGGAGGAGATCGAGGCGTTCTGCCGATCGCGGCATATTCCTATCGTCGGCCGTGTCCCGTACGACATCACCGTGACCGAGGCGATGGTTCATGGACAGCCGATCACCGCTTATACGGATGGCCCGGTTACGGAGACGCTGCGCGGGGCGTGGATCCATCTTCGTGAGGCGTTGCAGCTATGAATGAATCGCTACGAGATGCTATACTGGAGCGGCTGAGCAGTGTGATCGACCCTGAGACTGGGGCCGATGTGATCCGTATGCGGCTGGTTGAGGACTTGACGGTGGACGATGAAGGCGTTGTGCGTTATCGGTTCCGCCCGTCATCGCCGCTGTGCCCGATCGCCATCCCGCTCGCCTTTTCCATCTACAACGCCATCTTCGAAGTTGATGGCGTGACCGACCAGGAGGTGGAGGTCGTGGATTACATCGGCGCGGCGGAGCTGACCGAACTGCTGCGCGAGGCGGCTGAGGCGCGACGCGAGGCGGATGCTGGGCGATCAGGTGCGGAGGACTCCTAGGGGGCGTGTCTTGAGCGAGCTGTCGGAAGCCCCCGTGAGCAGGCCCGTACGAGCGGGAAGCGAGGACATGGGCCTGGAGCGGTGGGGATGGTATTCCATCGCCGTCAATGTGATCCTGACTGGGATCAATCTGGCGGTGGCGATGGCCTCGGGAAGCCTGGCTGTGGTGGCTGAAATGGTCCACAACCTGGTGGATTTGCTCGCGTCGGTTGCCGTGTTGGTTGGTTTGAAGCTTTCCACGCGTAAAAGCCAGGCTTTCCCTTATGGCCTATATAAAGTGGAGAATCTGGTCGCGGCCGGGCTGGCGATGATGATCTTCTTCACGGCTTATGAGATCGGCAAGCGGGCCTTGCTAGCCTCGCCTACCAGCCCGGTCGTATCCGCGTGGGTGCTGGGAGGTGTTGCTCTTTCCCTGCTTATCCCTTTCATCTTCAGCTTCTTCGAGTTGCAGGCCGGGGAAAGGGCGAATTCTCCCTCGCTCGTCGCGGACGCCAAGGAGTATCGGGTTCACGTTCTGACGTCTGGGGTTGTGCTTCTGGCGTTGATTTTCCACCGATCACCCGTTCCCGCTGATCGGATCGCCGCCCTGGTGATCGTGATCGTCATCGCGTACACGGGATGGGAGCTGCTGGCCGATAGCATGCGCGTCCTCCTGGATGCGTCGTTAGATGCGGACACATTGGCTCATATTCAAGAGGTCATTCAGGCTGAGCCCACCGTTGCTCGCGTGAAATGGGTTACGGGGCGTAATGCGGGTCGTTTCCGCTTTGTTGAGGCCGGCCTGGAGTTACGGGTGCAGGACCTGGCCCGCGCCGAGGCGATCAGCCATCGCATTGAGGAGCGGATCCGGGATGAGGTCCCCTTTGTGGATCGGGTGTTGATCCACGTGGAGCCGCTAGCCAGAACACATTTGCGGTATGCAGTACCGCTAGCAGATCCTGGAGGGGAGCTCAGTCCCCACTTCGGCGAGGCGCCTTACTTTGCCCTGGTGACCATACATTTGCCGGATCATCGCATTGTGGAGCAGCGCGTGATTCCCAACCCGTATTTGCAGGTGTCACGGGCTAAAGGGATCCAGGTGGCCGAGTGGTTGATTCAGGAGAAGGCGGATGTCGTGTTGGTGAAGGAGGTGTTGCAAGGGAAAGGCCCGGTGTATGCTCTGGGGAATGCTGGAGTGGAAGTGAGGATCACTCAAGCCAACACGTTGTCAGATGCCATGCGAGATGTGCAGGTGGCCACTTGACGGTGTTGGATGAGCTAGACAATCTCCTCTGACTTGACATAGTGATGCGAGGTTGACAAATTGGGGCGCTTGCCGTATAATCGGTATTCAGCTAGCCCCTTTATTATGGTTAAGCTGTCCCCTCGTCTTGGGTATTGTTTTGAATATCCCAAAAACCGCAGGCAATGGTGCATGCGAGCTCTTACTGGGAGTTAACTCTCTGTCTAAGCGCGAGCGTGCCCATTTTTCTATTTTCATCTTACGGAGATCGGTGTTGTGTTAGGTGACCTTATCGAAGAGCACCATCAATGAAAGGAGGGGATTCGATGCGGTCCCGTCAGATTCTCGTCAGTGTCTTGGTGTTGTTGACGCTGGTCGTGTCGGCGTGTGCGGGCGCTCAGGCGCCTGCGGCACCTGCGGCCGGTGAGAAGGCTGCTCCGGCGGCGGAGAAAGCCACACCGACAGCGGAGAAGTTCACGTATGAGGACGAATGGGGTGTTGTGGTCGTCCCCAAAGGTGATCCTATTCGCCTTGGGTTCGTTGCTGGCCTTTCCGGTGCTGGCATCGATGTTCTGGGCATTGATGAGCAGCGTGGTGCAGAGTTGGCTGTCAAGGACAAGCCGGAGGTACTGGGATTCCCTGTGGAACTCCAGGTCGAGGACGCTCAGTGCAGCGCCGAGGGCGGCCAGACAGTGGCCAACAAGCTGGTCGCCGATCCCCAGATCGTGGCTGTGGTTGGGCACATGTGCTCAAGCTCATGTACGCCAGCGAGCGATATCTACAATCAGAACCATTACACGATGGTCTCCCCGTCGTGCACGGCGCCGAGCTTGACTGCTCCGGAGACGCATAAGCCGATCTTCTTCCGCACGGCCTGGAATGACAAGATTCAGGGGCCGGCCGCTGCCAAGTTCGCGTACGAGAAGTTGGGCGTGCGCAAGGTGGCGACGATTCATGATGGCAGCCCCTACGCCGAGCAGTTAGGGCAGGAGTTTGCCAAGGCGTTCGAGAAGTTAGGCGGTAAAATCGTAGCCCGCGAGGCAGTAAATGTCGGTGATACCGACATGCGTCCTGTGCTGACCCGGATCAAGGCCGCGAATCCTGACATGATCTACTGGAGTGGGTTCGTGGCGGAAGGCGCCTACATCGCTGTGCAACGCGCTGATGTGGATATGCAGAATGTGATCATGATGGGGGCAGATGGCATCCGGGCGAAGGCGTTCATCGAGGCTGCGGGTGATGCAGCCGAGGGTGTATACGCCAGCGCTGCGAGCCCGGCCAGTGCAGGCCCCGGCATGGAAGCTTTCTTGAAGGCATACAAGGAGACCTACGGGGAGGAGCCCACGGCTCCCTTCCACGCTCATGCCTATGACGCTACCATGATGATCCTAAACGCCATCGAGAAGGTGGGAAAGGTGGATCCGGATGGTAATCTCCATATCGGGCGCAAGGCGTTGCGCGATGCGATTGCCAATACGAAGGACTTCCAGGGATTGACGGGCACGATTTCGTGTGACGCCAACGGCGACTGCGGTGTTGGCGCTGTCGCGATCTCGAAGGTGGAGAACGGCAAGTGGGTGGTTGTGTCCGAATGACGTGGATGTGAGGCCCGCGGATTGGGCTGGTTAGGCTAGCATGTCGGAAATGCAGGGATGAGGCGGGGGCGCAGATCTCTTGCCTCATCCCTTGCTTAAACCTCGTCTGAGGAAGAACGATGCAACAACTTCGAGGCAGGCGCTTTTCGGTTACGGACCTGGCGATCTGGGGTATTGGAGCGTTAATTGCTACTGCGGCAATCGTGGGCACGATTGCCACGCTCCGTGAGGGGCTATATAGCCCGAGTGATTGGGTCTCATTTTTTATTTTTGGGCTCGCCCAGGGGGCTGTGTACGCTCTGATCGCATTAGGTTACACGTTGGTCTATGGCATCCTCTTCATGATCAACTTCGCCCACGGTGAGATCTTCATGAGTGGGGCGTATATCGGCTATTTTGTCGCCCGGGCGTTTGATCGCTCTGGGTTCCTGGATAATCATCCCATCCCGGCTTTGGCTATCATTTTCCTCGTCGCGATGAGCGTATCGGTCAGTTTGGCGGTGGCACTGGAGCGCATCGCTTATCGGCCGTTGCGGCGGGCGCCGCGCTTAGTCCCTCTCATCACGGCCATTGGGGCTTCTCTTTTCCTGCAGTACAGCTTCCGGGGGCTCTTCGGCACAAGCATCAAAGTGTATCCGGATGTCAGGATCCTGAAGGGCAGTTGGAAGCTAGGGGGGATCACGGTCTTGCGGATCCATGTGATCGTTTTCGTTTGCGCTGTGTTGATGATGGCTGGCCTGTACTGGCTGGTGCAGCGGACGAAGATGGGGAAGGCGATGCGCGCCGTGGCGGAGGATCGGGATGCTGCTGCCTTGATGGGGATTGATGTTGATCGCGTGATTGTCAATACGTTCATTGTGGGAGGGGCTCTGGCTGGCGCTGGCGGTGTGTTGTTTGCCTTGTACAATAAGCAGGTGATTCATACGATGGGGTTCATTCCGGGGATCAAGGCATTCACGGCTGCTGTGTTGGGGGGCATTGGCAATATCCCGGGGGCAATGTTCGGTGGGCTCTTCCTGGGTATCTTTGAGTCGATCGGGCCGCCTTTGTTTTTTACCGGGTTGGGCATCCCCAGCCCGAATCAGCTCAAGGATGTCATTGCTTTCTCGATGTTGGTACTTGTCTTAATCTTCCGACCCACCGGCTTATTCGGCGAGGTATTGACGGAGAAGAAAGCGTAAGGGGTGGGCGTTAAGATGACCGGGTTACGTTCGCATTTGCGCTCTGGTGTGAGGACAGGGCTCATCTATGGTAGTGCGGCCTTATATCTGGCGCTGGTCGGCATCATTGGCGTGTTCAGCAAGCGAGACCTGATCAGTGGCGTCATCCCGATGAGCTATGCCGTGCTGTGGCTGACGATGGGGGCGGCCGGGTATACCACTGTGGTCCGGGAGAAGGATCGGGATGTTCTCAATTTGGTGTCGGGGGGTGTTGCCGGACTTGTGACCGCCGCTTCTCTAGGAGCTCTGGTGATCATTGCCGATATCGTGGAATTGCGCTCGGTGCTGGTGAATGCCACTCCCGCATTGATGAAGCTCCTGAGCCTTGGCCTGTCGCCTGGCTGGGGCGTGCCGTTGCTATTGGTTGTTGGGACCTTGTGGGGAGTGCTCGGCGGAGCATTACCGATGCTCCCAGCCCGTGCGCGACGGTCGTTGCTGGTAGGGTTGGGCGGCATCGTGCTCGTAAGTGTCCTCCACGAGTTGATCGCCGTCCTTCTGACGAGCCTGAAACTGCCCCGTGGCTTTGTCCGGTTCCTCTTTCATCGCAAAGGGGTGACACTCGCCGGCGCCGTCCTCTCGTTCGCGGTGATCGCTGGGGTGACGGCTGTGTGGCCTGCTGCCCGGGAGGGGGTGGGACACGCATGGGAGACATTGCCCTCCAGGCAACGGCGTCCATTGCGGTTACTGCTGGCTGCTGTGGCCTTTATGTTCCTGCTTTTCATTCCTGACCTCTTCCAGCTCTATTGGACGGACGTGATTGATAATGTTGGGTTGTACGTCCTCATGGGGCTGGGGCTTAACATCGTCGTGGGGTTTGCTGGCCTGCTCGACCTGGGCTACGTGGCCTTCTTCGCGATCGGGGCTTACGCGACCGGATTGCTCACGTCTCCTGCTTCATCGCTGGGATGGGGGCTCTCGTTCTGGGTGGCGTGGCCTATTGCCATGTTGATGGGGGCCCTGGCTGGGGTCTTGCTCGGCATCCCTGTCCTGCGTATGCGCGGTGATTATCTGGCGATCGTCACTCTGGGCTTTGGGGAGATCATCCGCGTACTGGCGAATTCCGATCTGCTCAAGCCCTACATCGGCGGTGCACAGGGCATTTTGCAGATTCCCAAGCCCAGCATCGCTGGCGTTCAACTGGTCACCTCCCAACAGCTTTATTATCTGATCCTCCTCGGGTGTCTGGTCGCGGCCTTCGTCTCGTGGCGGCTGAGCGATTCGCGCGTGGGACGTGCCTGGATCGCCATACGGGAGGACGAGGACGTGGCCCAGGCCATGGGGATCAATTTGATCAAGTACAAGCTTCTGGCGTTCGCCATTGGTGCTACC
>JAGHDS010000124.1 GCA_021159845.1 Anaerolineae bacterium | reverse complement strand
CTCACACACCGACGCCACCACCTACACCATCCCCCACCCCCACGCCGACCGCCACCCCAGCACGTATACCATCGGCGACAATGGACATGGCCAAACGCACTCCCCGGGTGAACGGGGCAGCCTTCCTGCTTGGGCTGCTCGCCACAGCCCTGGCCAGCATCATCACATACGCACTACAAGCCAGCAATGGCCTGGCACTGCACGCCGTTCTGAACACAACACTGTGGAGCGTCATCCTCGGCATGGGAGCCTACATCCTCTACGGATTGGGGTGGCTACCGGGAGCAACATACCTGCAACAGGCTACCCGGCCGTGGGGAGCTGCCGCGGTCACACTGGCCGCCGGGCTGTTGCCATTGGCGATCGTACGGGTCCGCTCGTTTCTGATCAAGTTGGGCACATCTCAGCCGCAGGAATAAGGGCCAACAAGCCAGACGACAGTTGCCATCCGCCAGGTTCACGGGGCAGGCAACGGTGGCGCCAACAAGGTCACAGTCAGCGCTACGGCGATGAGCCCAAGTGCCACGCCAAGCAGCCAACTATTCAAGCGCACCGCCTCCTGCCATTCCTGGGAGAAATCCGGGGACCCCAACGCGGCTCCAGACCGGATCTCACCAGTGCCGAACAGGATAGCCCGCAGCTCCGCGACCGAGCTCGGACGCTGGTCTGGATGCATGGACATAGCGGTCAAGATGGCCCGCTCCGTGCGGGCGGAAATGGCCGGGTTGATGCTTCGAGGCGGAACCAACGTTCCCGGCTTCAAGAATCTCAGCTTCGCATCGGCGGGTGGCGTACCTGTAAGCAAGTGGTATAATGTGGCTCCCAGGGAGTAGATATCCGAACGTACATCTGTGTGACCGAGATCACCGCCATACTGCTCAAGAGGTGTATACTGAGCAGTGCCTCGTCCCTGCACCACTGTGACCGTTCGGCTATCATCAGGTGCCATTAACTTGACCAGACCGAAATCTACAAGTTTAATGGTACCACGAGGGGTGAGCTTGATGTTGGAAGGTTTGATGTCCCGGTGAAGGACAGGAGGATCCTGTCCGTGAAGGTACTCGAGGGCATCCAGGAGCTGTGCCGCCCAACCCAACACGCGGCGCTCACGCAGGAAGGAACCCTGCCGACGCGCCTCATCGACGATCTCCTTCAAGTCACGGCCGGGCACGAAATCCATAACCAGATACTCCCGCCCGTGAGCCGAGAAATAGTCGGAGACCTTAGGCAGGTTCGGATGGTCGAGCCGAGCCAGAACGCTGGCTTCCCGGTAGAATTGTTCCTGCATCTGGCTCAACAGATCGGCGGGGAGTCCCAGCTCGGGCAAAACCTCCTTCACGGCACACTGTCGCCCCTGCAAGCGCAGGTCCTCGGCCCGATAAACAGCTCCCATGCCGCCATGCCCAACGAGCTCCATAATTCGATACCGGGAGCGGAGGACTGTACCGACAGGCAAAGTTTGGGCCATAGACACAAAACCTCCATAAGGCTTACGATATCATCATCGCGAGCTCACCAAAGGGCCCAGTTCTCCCAGCCTGACGAGAGGGAGAAGCGATCAGCCTCACCCCAAGGAACCGAGATGAGTTGAGTTGACGAAAACAGCTTACAATGATATCTCATTATCCGTACAAGGTAGCTTTCCGTCAAGAAAGAGGGGAATAGCGATGGGTACCACTGACACGACTGAAACCGCAATGTTGATCCTCCAGCGGGGAGGCAACGAGGCCGGCCGTCGATGGCTATTGGACAAACAGAACCTGACCATCGGCCGGGCCGACGATTGCGATATCGTCCTCCCAGACCGGCTCGTGTCCCGACACCACGCCCGCGTGTACTGGATCGAAGGACACTATTACGTGGAGGATCTGGGCAGCAAGAATGGAACTCACGTGAACGGGCAAGAGGTAACAGAGCCGCGCATGTTGGAGGACGGCGATGAGATCCAGATCGCTCTGCGATTCAAGCTAGCCTTCGTCGACGCGGGGGCCACGGCGCCCTTATCCTTCGGAGAGCTCGAAGAGCCCGGCTTACGCCTGGAACATGCCACACGCCAGGTTTTCGTCCGCGGTCGTGAGCTCACCCCGCCGCTCTCTGTTGCTCAATATCGCCTGCTCGATCTGCTCATCAGCGCACAAGGCGGCGTCGTTACCCGAGAGGAGGTCGTGCGCGCCGTCTGGCCCGAGGCAATGGAGGAAGGCGTCTCGGAACAGGCCATTGATGCCCTGGTGCGCCGTCTGAGGGAGCGCATCGCGGAGCTCGATCCGGATCATCAGTACATCGTGACGGTGCGAGGCCACGGCTTCCGGCTGGAAAACCGCGAGTGAGCCGGGGACGCATCCCCCGCCCCGTTCATCCACCCGGCGCGGCCGGGTGACAAGTGAGCCATGCCTCTGGGACTATACGTCCACATTCCATTCTGCCAGCGCAAGTGCCCATATTGCGATTTCAACTCCTACGCGGGCATGGAGTACCTCTTTGCTCCCTTCACGGCCGCGCTCGTCACCGAGATCACCCGGGCAGGGGATGCATGGGGTCACCCCGTCGTGGACACTCTATTCCTCGGCGGCGGCACCCCCACCGTCCTCCCCGTCGAACATCTGAGTCGCATCCTGAGTGCCTGCCGTTCCTCCTTCCCGATAGCACCCGAAGCCGAAATCACCTGTGAGGCCAATCCGGGCACGGTCGATCAAGCGAAGTTCGTCGGCCTGCGCGAAATAGGCGTCAACCGGCTCAGCATAGGCATCCAAAGCTTCCAGGACAATGAGCTACACATCCTCGGCCGTATCCACGACGCAAAGCAGGCGAAAGCCGCCTTTTGCGCCGCCCGCTCCGCCGGCTTCACCAACATCAACCTGGATCTCATCTACGGACTCCCCTCCCAGACTCGCGAAACATGGGTATCCACCCTCAATCAAGCCATCGCGTTGGATCCAGAGCATCTCTCCCTCTACGCGCTCACCGTTGAGCCTGGCACACCTTTCGCCCGCTGGGTTGCCGAGGGGCGGCTTCCTCGCCCGGACGACGATTTAGCCGCCGATCTGTACGAGATAGCGGACGATGTGCTTGTAGCCAATGGCTACGCGCAATACGAGATCTCCAACTGGGCCCGACACGACGCCTCTCACCTTCCCCCCACGGCCAATCCCCGGTTCGCCTGCCGACACAACCTGATCTACTGGCGATACCAGCCGTACCTGGGATTCGGCCCGGGAGCACACTCCATGATCCCTGGCCGAAGATGGTGGAACATACGCGCCCCGAAAGCCTACATTCGGCAGATCGAAGAAGGGCATATCGCGGAGGCCGGGCACGAGACCATCCACGATCGGCTGGGCATGGGCGAGATGATGATGTTGGGGCTCCGGCTGGTCCGCGAGGGCGTGTCCGAGGCGGCGTTCCAGAGCCGTTGGGGGACAACAATAGAAGAGGTTTTCAGCCACGAGCTGGCCGAGCTGGAGGACGTAGGACTCATCGAGCGGATGGGAGACCGAATCCGACTGAGCCGTCACGCCCGGCTCGTCGGCAACCAGGTCTTCGCCCGCTTCCTTCCCAAATCCAATCCCACAAGTACGGAGTAATTCCCATGCATTACCATTTCCAAGGATCGCTAACCACTGCCGACATAAAACACTACATTCCCCATACCTTCGATGTCCCCGCCCACGCGGCGAAGCTGGACGTCCACTTTCACTATACTGACACCGCCGTCAACGACATGCGCCACATGCTCTGCCTGAGCCTATTCGACCCCCGAGGATTCCGTGGGGCGGCTCACCGGGGTGAGAGCGACCAGAGCGTGCACATCGACGACACGCGAGCATCACCTGGTTACACCGCCGGAGAGCTACCAGCCGGCCCGTGGACCATCGAGGTCGATACACATAGGATCGTCCCTGGGATACCCTGCCACTACGACATCGATATCGACATCTCAACGGACACAGCACCACCCCGACAGCAGCCCATGGTATCCCTCGCCTCCCAGAGCCGAGTCGTCCGGGATGCACCGGGCTGGTATCGCGGTGACCTCCACGCGCACACGATTCACTCCGACGGGAGATGGGACCTGCAGGAGTTGCTGGAGACCGCACGAAGCTACCATCTTGATTTCGTCACGTTGACCGACCACAATACCATCAGCGAGCTACCCGAAATCGACCGGGCCTCTTCGTCAGACATCCTCGTGATGGTCGGCATGGAGCTCACCACGTATTGGGGACACGCCCTCAGCCTGGGACTATCTCAATGGATCGACTGGCGCGTCCAGCCGGGGAAGCGCTCGATGGCCAAGATCGCCCAGGAAGTCATGGACGCCGGTGGACTCTTCGTCATCGCCCACCCAGCCGCCCCGGGCGACCCCAAATGCACGGGCTGCCATTGGCAATACCCAGACGTATTCCCTGGCCCTGCCCGCCTCGTCGAAGTCTGGAACGGTCCCTGGAAGCAGGACAGTCACAATGAACGCGCAGTGGCGATCTGGTATAATTGGCTGAACGAGGGACATCGGATCACCGCCACAGCCGGGACGGACGCTCATGGGCCTGAGCATCACACGCCGGCGCAAGATCTCAACGTAGGGCTGAACGTCGTCTACGCCGATAAGCTATCCCAGGCTGCCGTGCTCCAGGCCATCTCCCGTGGCCACCTCTACGTAAGCTCGGGCCCCCATCTGGAACTGACCGGCACAGCGGAATCAGGGGAACACGCCATGATGGGGGACACCCTGCCAGGAGGCCCGGCTCATATCCAGGCTACATGGGAGGAATGCCCAAGGGGCGCCCAAGCCCGACTGATCATGGATGGCCAAATAGCGGAGGAATGGCGGACAGGCGACCACGGCACGCGAGAGTGGACGATAGCCCCGGGCCAGGCACACTGGTGTCTGATGGAGATCCGCGACCCTCAAGGGCGAATGTTGGCCTTGACAAACCCCATCTTCCTGGGTAATCATCAAATATGAAAATGAAAGCCCACCTGGACGGGCCAATGCGAAGAGCACAGCCTTTGGTCCCACCCACGTGTCAAGATACGCGAGGAGAAGCGCTATGCGACGGAGTGGTAAAGAGAGGTGGTGGATCGCCGCGGCGATATTAGTTGGAGCATTTCTATTGGGGGGTGGCATCTTATGGCAACTTCATCGCGGCCGGCGGAAACACATCGCGCTCAGCGATCTACCCTCTCTGCGCCAAGCGATGCCCCAACAACGAGCACAACGCCATCGACACAACGGGCGGCCCATGCAAATAGAGCTATCCTCAAACTGATAGGGCTATCACAGCCCGACCGGCAAGGCTTGTGTCTAGAGGCGTGTACGTGCATTCACCTCGCCGATAACGGATAGGAGACGCAGCGCTGCGTCCCTATCCTCCAAATCTCGTAACCGTTCACCGTTCTCCCACTAGATCTCATTGGCATCCGGTGAGTGATGTGGGTGAAGACACGCTCAATACAGGCACCTAGCTCCAAGTGCTTTGGCCGCGGACGGCCCTCATCCCCCAGCCCCCCTTCTCCCAGACGTGGGAGAAGGGGGCTTAATCTCAATATACGCGCTCCGCCAACATATCGGTAAGCTCACGCAGCGCCGTAGCTGCGGGCTCCCGCGGCCGGGCCTCGGCCAGGGCCGCCCGCGCATCAGTGAGCGCATCCCCCATCATCGCCTCAGCATGGGCCCGGCTGCCAGCCGATTCCAACCAGTGCAATACCTCCGGCACATCATCAGCCGTGAGCCCCGGCCGAGCGTAGAGTCTCCGCAACGCCCGCCCAGCCTCATTTTCCTGAGTCAACGCGTGGACCACCGGCAATGACTTCTTCCGGCTCAGAATATCGCTCTGAGCCGACTTCCCCGTCACGGCCTCGTCCCCCCATATCCCCAGGATGTCATCCCGGATCTGAAAAGCTCGCCCCACGCTCAGGCCGAACCGCCGATAAGCCGCGATCTCCATCGGCCCCGCCTCAGCCACCAGCGCGCCGAGATGAGCGGCCCCACCCAACAAGGCCCCCGTCTTCCCGGCAATCATCTGCAGATATTCGTCCTCCGTTACCCATGTG
>JAGHDS010000481.1 GCA_021159845.1 Anaerolineae bacterium | reverse complement strand
TTCATGTGCTCCCTCGTCGCTGGGTCGTGGAGCGCACTTTTGCCTGGCTAGGTAAGTATCGCCGGTTGAGCAAGGATTACGAGTATCTGACTGAGACCAGCGAGGCGATGATCTATGCGGCCATGACCCACTTGATGGTCAGACGTCTGGCTCGAACTCGGGCTGCCAGCCCTTGAACTCGAATTTTAAGACACACTCTTAGCCCCAAGGGGCGAGGCGTTGGGCGCTCAAACGCTGCCCCACCTCCCCACCCCGGCTCGAAAAGCTCCACTCGGCGCGCCCTGCCGGGCAACAGAAATTGCAGGCAAAATCCGCCAACGAGCGGCCCGGCAGAGCGCGAAGGACGCTTCTCGTGGACTTTGATGATCCAGACATCTAATGATACAATAAAGCAGCATGAAAATGACCACCAGATGCTAAAAGGGAGACAAAGCATGAATTTCATAGCCGAAGTCGCGCCTATCTCCGACCTGCGCACCAGACAAAACGAACTGCTCGCTAAACTCGCACATGGCCCCGTGATCCTTACCCAACGCGGCCGGGGAACATGCGTCCTGTTGAGCCTGGACCAGTACAAGCACCTGCTAGATGAGCTGGAGATCCTGGATGACACGGTGGACGCGCTGAAAGCCAAGCTAGAGCTGGCCACAGGCGAGGACGAAGCCGTCTCTTGGGAGGAAGTCGAGGCTGAGCTGGATGCCATACCGTCTTGAGATCAAGCGCTCTGCCCTGAAAGAGCTACGCCGCCTGCACCCCGAAACGCGTGATCGGATACGGCATGCGGTGCGAAAACTTTCGGACACTCCCAGGCCACCCACGTGCTATCGCCTCAAGGGAGAAGGACTATATGCCCTCCGGATTGGTGACTATCGCATTATCTACGATATCGATGACGGCGAACATCGGGTGACCATCCTGCGGATAAAGCACAGGCGGGAAGTATATCGGAGATTGTAGGCAGCGCCTCATCCGAACGAAAACTGTTGATCAGCCAAGGCGACCACGCCGCCCAGCTCCGCGCCCAGGCGACCACCACTCACAAGGTACTCACGGGCTACTCACAAACTCCCCAAAGTCCCCGGCGCTGCGCCCGCGCCTCCTGTTCCAGCGCGGCGAACTTCGCCGCATGTCGCACATTGGGCGGGATCGTCAACGTCCGCGCATAGCCCTCAGAAACGAGCACCTCGTTGAACATCTGATCGCCAAGCCACATGTAGGCCAACGTGCGGCCGTATTTGTCGTACCGCTCCACGTCATACTCCAACCGTACCTCGCGCCCGAGCAACATACTTCGTGTGAAGCTTGACGCCTCTGGCCCGAAGCATTGGACCGGCTTGTCTGGGTGCTTTGTCTCCGGCGTGTCTACTCCGATCAATCGGATCTTGACCGCTTGTGTCTGTCCTTCAAGCCGTACCTTCACCGTATCCCCGTCGATCACCTCCACAACGCGCCCGACGTCGCCTGCCGGGCCCGAAATCGAGGCCGGTGGCGCTGCGCCCGCTTCGAGCTGGACTGTGACCTCCACCGTCGCCTCATCGCCTACCACAGAAGCGATGCGCACGTCGATGACGCGCCCGGCCACGATCGAGCGCACCGTGGTCTTCTCACGGATCTCGCCAAGATCGGGTGTCGGCCACGGCAAGCTCGTATTCGTTCGTCGCACGTTCGAGCCGGAGCGAGACCGGCAGCATCTTGATCTCGGGGCGTCACGCCTCTTTGTCGTATGCGGCCTGGGCTTGCTGCAACTCGCGAGCCGCTAAGGCAAGCTTGGCCTGCGCCGCCTGGAGGTCCTCGGGCCGAGGATACGCGTTCCGTGCCGCAGCGGTCGCCTCAGCGCGGGCCAGGGCCAAGTCGGCTTCGGCGCGAGCGATCGTCAGTAGGTCAGGTGTCGGCGTCCAGGTTGGCGTAGGTGTCGGGGTCGGAGTAGGTAGAGGCTCCAGCAGGCGAGCACGGTACCCCGCCAGGTCGGCAATGATCTGGCCACGTTTTACCTGGTCGCCAGGCTTCACCAGGACCTCGCGCTCCGGATCGAGCACGTGGTCGATTCGGATGCGAACGATGACCGGCGTCGCCGGCGCGCCAGGCGTGGCGGCCAGCAAGCGAGGCCCCCCGCGCACAGCAACGATGCGCCGGATGTAGATGTCCTCATCACGCTGGCCTGCGGTCACCTGCCGGCCGTCGATGTTCAGAATCAGCGTATCCTCAACGGCCGACAGGATCTCGAAGCGACCCGATATGGGGCGATGATCCGCCTGCCAGGTGCCCTTGATCTCGGCCCAGACGTGGTAGTACGGCTCCCACTCTCTATAATCCTGGAGCGCGTAGTCAAGTCGCCCCGTTGTTCGATGAAGCCATGCTGCCGGATCAGGGACGCCTTGCGTCAGCGGCCAGGCGACGGCGAGAGCCAGCAGGAGTGCGATGCCCAAACCGCCGCTCGATGATCCGGCTTAGTGGGTATAGCACTCGGCCAACGTGCGAGTACGATGTATCAACGTCCGCCAGGTTGCCGATCACCACGGCCGCGACGATCAGCTTCCAGCGCAGATCGACGCGGCCGAGAGCAACCGCCCAGGCCAGGGGAAGCAGCGCGGCGAGGCTATGAGTCAGGAAGGGGATCAGGTTGACGATATGCGCCCGTGCTTTGTAGAGAGCCCTTCCGATCGCCGCAATCACAACCTTTTTGCCCCTAAAGTCCGTGCGCAAAAAACATCATAAAATTCGCGAGAATCTCCCTACTTCGCCAGCTCGCAAACCGGTATCAAGCAACACGAGGATAATCGCAATATCCCGCCGCGCTGCTGGGCGCTTCATGACAAAACGCCGACGGCCGACCGTATCTGCTTCACTTGTGTATTCAGCCGCCTTCAAAAGCTTCCGTACATCATCTTCACTCAGAATTTCGATTACCGGATCCTGATACTTTGGCGCTTGCACGTGTCGCACGATATGCGGAAAGCCGAATTCTTCATTCAGCCAAGACCACAACGAAGAGAGAGCGACGTAGGCTGTCCATGCGGTCCGAACAGTGCGTCCAGATTCCACGATATGAGCGAGGAAAGCGCGGATATCTTGAGGCTTGACTTCGTTCACAGGGCGATCTTTTGCGAACTCGATAAACTGCTTGATGTAAAGCTCGTAGGTTTCTAGCGTTCGGGGTGAATAGCCAGCAGCGTCCCTTGCGAGGAGAAATCCGGTCAATGCAGAGGATAGAGAAAGATAGGTGGACTGCAGTTCTCTGGACACTTGTCCTCCCTCTGAACCGCAGTCCGCCTCGCCATACTACAGCACGTAGCTAGGCGTCCCAAGGTGGGCGAAGTAGGATTCGAACCTACGACCTCCTCGTTGTA
>JAGHDS010000349.1 GCA_021159845.1 Anaerolineae bacterium | reverse complement strand
CAGGCGCGCCGGGACGCATTCCCGAGGTCTCCTCGTACACCTGGATCGTAATGACGTCATCCTCCAGGCCGATCACCTCGCCCACGAGACGCTCTTCCCCCACCTCGACGAGCTCCAACATGCTCACCTGACGCGAGCCTCGTGCGCGAACCACCGGCCCATTAATCCATATCACCGTCCCAACCTGCTGGCTCATAACGACTCTCCCATCAGGAGGCGATATACAAGAGGACGAAGCGCTTCCTGCTGCCGATCCAGCCGGGTCTCCAACGTGTTATCATACTGCCGATGCCCGTCCGGCGTCTCCACGATCACGCCTGTCCCGCGCTCCAGCTTCTCGCCCAACTGCACTTGCACACCCGTCTCTTTCGCAATCGCCGCCAGCGTGTCCTCTGTCAGGAGCGACATCGTCCGCTCATCCGCCCGAATGCGAACCTCCGGAGCTCCCAGCCGGGCAATCGCCTCCACGGCCAAGTGGTGTACGATCTGATCATAGTCGGACCACTGAGGTATCGTCGTCAGCTTCTCTCGCGCCGCTTTGAAGACGCGATCCAACAGTCCCTCGCGGTGTTGCAGACGCAACATCTGCGCCTGCAACTGCGCCGCAGCGATCGCCTGATTGCGGATATCCTCCGCCTCACGTTGAGCGCGCGCCAAGATCGCTGATCGCTCCGTCTCGGCCTGTCGCTGAGCCTACTGGCGTATGGCCTCGGCCTTCGCCCTGGCATCCGCCAGTATCTGGCTGGCCTTCGTCTGGGCCTCGTTCAACACGGCGACGGAAAGCTTATCGATAGAACTCTCGGCTGATTTCATCTTCTCAGCTCTACCTATTCCTTAATGCTCAAGGGAGGTCGGGAACCACCTCAAGCTACCCTCCAGCCCCGCGCAGCGCAAGACATCACCAGGTTCCCCAGACGCCCCCATCTCGGACCGCGGCCTCAACCGACTTAGATCTTGATGCCGATAGCCTGCTGGATGACCTTATTTAACGAAGGACGGGAGGTCTGAATGTCCTCTGGCCCTGGGATTTCGATGACAAGTGGGACAGAGCCGCGCAGCTTGAGCTGGTCCATGCGCGGCCGAATCAAACCCGCCACGTCCTCGGTCACCAGCACAATGCCAACATCAGGAGCTTCCAGGGCCTCGTCCAGCGCCTGAGTAACCTCTTCCGCTGTCGTTGCCACCTGCCCGTGGACCCCGACCAGTGAAAACCCCAACACAGCGCTGGGGTGTCCGATCACTAATACTTTCATTCCACGCCTATCGGTTCAAGACCATGAACGAGATGATAAGGCCATAGATCGCAAGCCCCTCTGCCAGGCCTACGAAGATAAGAGAACGGCCAAGTGTCTCCGGCTTTTCAGCAATGGCCCCAATGGCCGCCCCACCCGTGCCACCGACGGCGACGCCAGCTCCCACCACGGCGAGGCCGGTCGCCAACGCTGCTGCCAGCGAGGCATACGGATCACCACCCGACTGAGCGTTCGCTGTGGCCGCCATCAGGACTGTAGGCGACGCCAGCCAGACAAGGCCGATCCCTACCGCCATCATCCCCACCACGACGTTGAAGCCGGTAAGCCCAAAGATCAAGCCACGTGTCGCCTTCACAGGGGACTGCCGCCGCTGCCGCAGGAAGAAGATGACAGCAGGCACCATCGGGAGCATCCCGACCAGGACAGCCGCTATCAACACACGCATCGAACTATCCTCCTTCAGTGCTTCTTTATTACGATGTTCTCACACTCGCCGGTATCACGCCTCCGGCATGACCGCCAAAGGGGTGTATCGTACGCCGCCACCCTGGAAGAACTTGGCAAAGAACTCGTAGTATTCCAAACGTAAAGCCTGAATACCCACGATCAACCCCTCAAATCCTACAATGAAGAGGGTTCCCAGCGCGATCACGAACCAATAGCCGACGCCATGCGCCGGGCTGACCATCTCGGCCAGGATAAAGAACATGGCACTCAACCCGCCATGCGCCACGGCGAAGGCGCCGACACGGACATAGGAAAGCGTGTTGCTGAATATCGCGATCAACGTCTCCACCAATTCGAAGAACGCCTGCACGATATAAGTACCAACCCCTCCCTCCACAAGCGGCCGTCGCTTCTCCAACAAGCGCTTCAGCAACTCGGAGAACATCACGGCCAGGCCCGAGATGCCAACAAGCGCCATCAACACAGCAGACGGGACAGGATGCGAGCCCGTAAACACCTCAGCGATCCAGCCAAGGACCGCCCAGTACAGCACGAACCCCGCGATGCCGTTGCGATCAAAAAGCAACCGGCTCCAATCACGCGCCAACCAGGCATTGAACATGCCCAAGAAGAAGCCCACATTCAGTAGGATGACACCAAACCCTATGGTCACCAAGAGCAAGTGCATGATGTTTTTCATCGGATGGAGCCAGAGCGCTGGGATGACATCCTCCAGGCCGAAGACGCTGCCATAGAGAATACCGAACACTGCAGCCGTGAGACCACAAATGATCGTCAAAGGGCCAAGACCCGCCAGGCTATGCAGCGCTCGGACTTTGCGGCTTGCGACCAAGGCGCCCAACGACGCGAGCAACAAGCCATGTGCGACATCGCCGAACATCGCGCCGAAGAGCACAGGGAACGTGAGCGCAATTAGGACAGTCGGATCGACCTCGTCGTAACGCGGCCAGGCATAGGTGGCTACTAACTGCTGGAAGATGCGCAAAAGCCCTGGGTTATGCAGAGCTACCGGCACATTCTGATCGGCTTCACCACGCTCTGCCGGTGAGACCTCAATGAGGATGTCCTCGGACACCTGTCGGAGGCGTCGTCTGAGCCCGCTCAGCTTGGCCACCGGCACCCACCCCACGATCACGTAGGTGTAATGAAATTTGCCAAAATGGGCTATGGTATCCGCTAACATCCGGCTGATGCGTATACGCCACAGCAGTTCCTGGAGTTGTTGCTGACGCAGGCCACGCAAGCGCGCCAGCTCCTCCTGGCACTCCTGGATATGTTGCTCAATCTTCGTGATATCCGCCTGAATGGCCTCCATGATCTGAGCCGGTGTGCCCTGATAAGCCTCCGGGAGCTCCAACGGATTCAAGTAGGCGCTTCGAGCGGCCCTCCTCAGGATATCCGCGTCCTGCTGTGTACCCAGAAGCCATACCACGGCCTGTTGGTTATCCTCATGTAACGTCAACAGGAGAAACGGAATGCGGACCAAACTGGTCTGTAACCGCTTGATGTGGCTCGCGGGCATGATGCCTAGCATGGAGAAAATGAAGCGAGGCTCGCGCAGGAGGCTGATATCTACCTCCAGACCGGCGATGATAGCCAGTTGGCGAAGATGCCCTTGTAGCTGCTGCAGCTTTCGTTGACTATCCGTGAGATCATTGAGGACTTTCTGCGTCTCCGCCTCGAGCTGGTCCACGGCCGGCCGTATTGTCTCTATCTCTGTCATAGAGGCAGTGTTGGATAAAGGTGGCTGCCCCTCATCCGCTCCCAAGGCTCTTATAATTGCTAAGACCCGGCGCTCCAGCGTGGCGTAAGCGGCAACCCTCCCTCGCCAATCCGTGACTTCCTTCGCTTCCGTCTCCGACCTGAGATAACTGGCATCTATCTCCTGGAACACGCCCTGTCCTGCCAACACGCTGGTCACGGCCAGCATATCCCGTTCAGGGACGATGATCTCAACCTCTGCCATCTCTTGCGAAAGGAACATGAGATCTCCCCTACGACGCTTTTATCTACTCAATCGGTGGCCTGCCGCTCAGGCATGCCGCCTCCCAAAACCAAGTACGGCACAAACTCCTCTGGCAGGCGCTGCAGCGACTTCGCCTCGATCAAAACAGTCAGATCATCAATCTCCATCTCGCTCAGCACGATGTATGCCAGCGGGATGCCAACGTGGAACGGATAGCCAAGAAATGCAGCCCGACATTGCTCAGCGACATATCGACGCAACTGCAGCTCGAGCTGTGATAGGCCACGCCTCGGCTCCTGCAGGAGTTCATCCACTCCCGTCAACTCCGGATATAAGCCAGTCACAACCTGAGCGATGTCCGCTCCAGCAGCGATAGCCCTGATATCCGCATCTCGCACCCGATGTCCAAAGGGCAGCGTGTAGTTAATGATCTCTTCTTCTGAAAGGTGATGATATACTCGATAGCGGATCGCCCACATGAGGTTGTTCGTATCTATCAGAGAGCCGACGATGCGTACCGCCTGCTGGTGATCCTGTCCTTGAAGCCGGCCAACCCGGCTCCACAGCGTACGCCAATAATCTAAATCCAACGCCACCTCAAGCGGGAATAGGCTCTGCTCAGCAGTATAACGCCTCATCGCGTGCGACAAGGTGGCATAATAAGGCGTCCCCTGCAGCTGTTCCACAGCTGCCTCGACATTTCCCGCCTCCACCATAGCCTGAGCCGGCAAGACCGTGGATGATCCCAAAGGGAAGAGGACGTAACGCACCTGATCCCACGAGGAGCCGGTCACGATGCCACGAAGGATCGCCTTCAGGTTGTCCACCTCGAAACGCCGATAGAGCTGAGAAAGCAGTGGCCGAGCATGCTCCGGGACCATGCTAATGGCAGCCATGCAAGCATCGGTCAGACGCCCCTTGATCTGGTATACTGCTCGTCGCGGCGATAAATCTTTATCCTCCACCTGAGACAGATAAGGCCCGTAGACGGTCTCCTTCAACATAGTGATAAGGATTGGAAAATCCTCCGCCTCACGCAGCCGGGCCCACATCTCCGGTGTAAGCATGGTGGAATACATAGCTCGTACCCGGGCGTGAACAGCAGCATACCCAGCAACACCGCTCCTGAACATAGCCTTATTCCTTGCCTGCTACCCGGTCAAGCACGTAATTGACCGCTCGATCAAAATTGCTCATAGCCAGCTTTTCCATATGCTCAATTTCCTGCTGAGCCTCGGCCATGATACGCTCGCTCTCCCGCTGGGCCTGCTCGTGGGCCTTTGCAACGATCTCCTTGGCCTCCGCCTGAGCATCAGCCCGGGCCTCCTCAACGAGCGCCTGCGCCTCCTCCTCAGCCTGGATTGGCAATTGCTCCGCCTCGCGCACAGCCGCATCGTAGATGCTCTGTGCCCGCTTTTCAATCTCCAATACCTGCTGAATGATATCCTTGTTCACGCCAGCTCTCCCTCACTCACTACGGCAAATCCCGCGTTAACACCAGCGGACATCATACCCAGTATACAGTCACATGAACGAACCCACACTTACAAGCCAGATGATTGGTCGGGCGAGCCCTTCAGAGCGCTCAGCGCATCTTTAGCCGCTGGCAACACAGCAAGCTCCGGCTCGACGCCCTCCAACGCGGTGATCACGGGTGCCAGCACTCGTTCCAAATCTCCCATCGATAAGGCACTCAGGACATGATGTGCGCTCTCTCGCAGCCGAACTGATTTGGGGCGATCCACCAACCCTTCTAGCACCGCCTTAGCGCCTTCGCGGCCGAGCCTGACCAGCCCCTTGGCCGCTAACCAGCGTACATCAAACTCCTCATCCTCCAACGCCCGGACCAACGCTGGCGCTGCCTCCGGATCACCGATTTGGCCCAATGCTTTTGCCGCTTCCCAACGCACCCTGTGGTCCAGGCTGCCCAAAGCAACGATCAAAGCAGGCACTGCCTGCCGGCCTATAGTGACCAATGCTCGACGAGCCTGCCGGCGCATCGCTATACTGTGGCCAGCTAAAGCGGCAACCAACGGACCTATCTGCGCAGACAAATCTATATCGGGGCCGGCCTCATCATCGCGATAGCCGGCTCCCCTGGCCTCCGAAGCAGCGATACCCACGAATCACCCTCCTAACCCGGCAGAGTCTCCACCGATAGAGAACCTGCCCAATCAGCTCCTATCTCCCCTTGGTGCAGCTCCGGCCTGGTGCTCCCGTTATAACTCTCTCCCAGGCGTTTGGTCAAGGATGCATAACATATCGT
>JAGHDS010000262.1 GCA_021159845.1 Anaerolineae bacterium | reverse complement strand
GATATCCGGTATACGATCCGTTCGTTGTGCCCGGTGATCACCTGTATATATCCGGTGAGCGCCTTGTCCAGCTCTCGGTCGCCGGTGTCTACGAGCAGCGGCCTCCCGCGCAGCGAGTGGATCTTCGCCGGCGTGCTGACGATGATGATGCGATCCCGTCCCACCCGGCGGATCACTTCGGGGCTGATCTGCTGGTTCCCCCGGCCGAAGATGTGCCCCTGGCCGCCGATGGGAGTGACGATGATCCTGGCCTCACGATCTTCTTGTAGCAGTTCCAATAGCCCGCGTTCGTTCACGTCGGCCGCGACCAGCCCGTCTCGTGTTACCACGTCCACCCCGATGAGCGTCTTCGCGATCCCTAATCGGGCGGCGATGGCCCGTGTCGTAGTCCCCGGCCCCAATATGTAAAGACAGCCGTCCTCCATATGCTCGACCACGTCCCAGGCAATGGCGTCCTGTGTCGCTTGCTCGCTGGGACCACTGGATCGCTTCAATCCCTGAAGCAACCGGCGCTGGAACGGCACCCGCAGGTACCCATACAGCCTCGCCGAGACGATCCCCCGCCGCACGGCCTCCTCGTCGATGTCCATCACCTCGGCCTCTCGTAGGCGAGCGATCTCACCTCGGAGATAGGCGGCGGCCAGGTCGCCAGCTCGCGCGGGGTTGATGGCGAAGACCGCCGAGTGGATCTTCACCCCCGCGGGGATGCCCAGGGCGGGCACGTCCTCCCTGATGGCGCTGTAGATGTCCCTCGCTGTGCCGTCTCCCCCGGCGAAGAGGAGTAGATCGATGCCTTGCCGCGCCATCTCCCTCGCCGCGCGGCGAGTGTCCTCCGCCGTGGTCATCCCCGGGCGGATCCTGCCGATGACGATGGGATCGAAGCCGCAAGCCCGGGCCGCGTTCTCCCCCATCTCCCCAGGATACGTGATGATCTCCAACTCACCCTGCAAGGGGATGAGCCGTCTCAGCGCCTCGATGGCCCGCTCCTGCGCTCGGGGAATGGCCCCCAGCGCCAGGGCTTTCCGCTGGATCTCGGCCCCGTCGCTTCCCTTCAGGCCGACATTCCCGCCAATTCCCGCCATTGGGTTGACGATGAACCCTAACCGTCCCACGCCTTCACTCCACACATCGAATCTCGCGATCTCACAGCAATCGGAGGGAACCGCAGAGGGCGCAAAGAACGCGAAGATTTTTCAATAGGATGACTCGGAGAGGCCCCTCTGCTCCTTCGACCTCTTATGCCTTGCGGTTTGCCTGCTTGCGCAGATACGCCCGCCAGGTCACCGCCCATCGCTCCGGGTCGTCCAGGGGCTCATGATCGATCTTATGGATGGTGCTGTTGTGCGGGGCCGTTTTCACGATCTCCGGGTTCGTGTATGCCTCATGGGCTACATGCGCCAGGATGGCCGCGTATTCATCCAGCTCATCCTGGGAGTAGGACTCGGTCGGTTCCAGCGTGAAGGGCTCCGGGACGATCCAGGGATGGTGGCTGGTCCAGTAATGCACGCCGAAGTCCGCCGCCCGTAGTCCGATCTCCTCCGAGTGTACGCCGGTGGCCTCGGTCAGCTCTTCCCAGCTATATCGTACTTGTTCAATCCGCCGTTTCCCCTTCGCATACGGCGCGCTGGCCCCCGGGATCTCCAACACCTTCTTCATCAGGTAGTTGTTGTTGAGCACGGCGATCTCGGCGACCTCCCGCAGACCTTCTGCGCCCAGGCTCATGATCCAGGCGTAGGCTCGCAACACGACGGGCGGCACGCCGTAGAAGGAGCCCACCTTGCCGATACTCTCCGGGCGATCGTAATCTAGATAATATCGTCGCCCGTCGAATTGGACCACAGGGACTGGTAGGAACCGGGCTAGTGCCTCGGTGGCTCCCACCGCCCCTACCGCTGGCCCACCGGTGCCATGCGGGGATGAGAAGGTCTTATGCAGGTTGAAGTGGCAGAGATCGAAGCCGGCGTCCCGTGCCTGCGTGATCCCGATGATGCCATTGGCGTTGGCCTGGTCGTACGCACAGGGGCCGCCCGCCTCATGCACGATCCGCACGAACTCCTCGATCTTCGGGTTGAAGATGCCTGTATCCTCCGGGTTGGTGATCATCAGCCCGGCCGTGCGCTCGGAGACTGCGGCCTTCAATGCGTCGAGGTCGGGATATCCATCCTCGTCGGGGTACAGCGTGATGACCTTGAATCCCGCCACCTTGGCCGCCGCGGCGTTGGAAGGGTGCGAGAAGATCGTGGTAATGATCTCATCCCGTTGGGCCCCCTCCCCGCGGGATGCGTGATAGGCGCGGATGATGCAGGCATTGGTGTAGATGGCAGCCGATCCCCCTCGGGGTTGTAGGGAGAACTCATCCATCCCGGAGATTTCCTTGAGCAACTCCTTAAAACGGTACATAATCTCCAGGATGCCCTGCACGGTCGATTCATCTTGCAGGGGGTGCAGCTCAGTCATCTTCGGGGATCGAGCGAGTTGCTCGTTCACCCTGGGGCTGTACTTCAT
>JAGHDS010000469.1 GCA_021159845.1 Anaerolineae bacterium | reverse complement strand
CTTCCTCCACCGACTTGAAGGGATAATAGGCTTCCCAGGGGATCTCCGTCTCGTAATACTTGGCCCGCCCCATATCCGTGCGGGGCAATCCCCACTCGCGGCCATACGTAGACCAGATGAAATCATAATCAAGGGCCTTGGCCAGCGCGGGCTGGGCTTTATCCGCCTGCTCCGGATCCTCTGGATCATAGCCGGTTACCTGCATGATGAACCGTCGATGAAACAGATACTCGGTATGGGGTATGCGATCCGGCATCTCCAGATGGATCGCCTGCCAGCCCCGCTCGTAACTCATCGCATATCCTTCTCACATACCATCAGGTGCGACGCATCTACCGGAATGATGCGTCGCACCTCGACATGTGCTCTCACTTCAGATACAGCTCGATCACCGGCACTGTAACGTTAGGTTTCTTCACCGGCAGTTCGAGGATGACGGTACCCTGGCTAAGGCCGCCCCAATGGGCCAGGTATTCCGCCGTCCCCTCGAAGAAATGGATCTCCGAGGCATCGTTCAGTAGCTGGGCATACTCAATGCGCCCCGCCAGCCCGGAGATGGGGAGATATCGGAAGGGCCAGGCAAAGACGTGGACGTATAGCCGTTTCGTCTCGGGGTTGTACGTCAATCGGCAATCCTGCGGTGCTGTGAACTCCTTCGGCGCCTGGGTGCAGCCATAGATCGATCGGCTGTGATATTTCATCCATTCACCGATCCCTTGCAGTCGCTCCATAGCCCGATCGTCGAAGGTGCCGCGGGCGGTGGGGCCAACGTTGAGCAACAGATTGCCGCCCTTGCTCACCGTGTCGATCAGCATCTGCACGAGCTGCTCGACGCTCTTCCACGTCTCCTCGTCGCGGTAGTATCCCCAGGAACCGGAGAAGGTCTGGCACGTTTCCCACAACACCGGCTTACCGTCGATCTTGGGCCATTCCTGCACGACGATTTGCTCCGGCGTGCGATAATCCCACCCACCAGGCACATCCAGCAAGTCCAGGCGATCGTTGATCAGGATATTGGGCTGTAACTCCCGCGTGAGCTTTAACAGCTCCTCCGATTGCCAATCGTCGCGTCCCTTGCCATCCTCACCCGGGTAGGAGAAATCATAGAAAATCAAATCGATCTGCCCAAACTCCGTGAGAAGCTCGCGCACCTGATTGCGTACATACTCAGCGTACTTACGCACGTCCCGTTGTTTGTTCTTCTCCCGGAACTCCGGATTATCCCGCATGGGATGATGACGATCGACAGGGAATTCGGGATGATGCCAGTCAAGCAACGAGTAGTAGAAGCCAACCCGCAGCCCTTCCTCACGGAAGGCCTCCACCATCGGCCTGAGGACATCCTTACCATACGGCGTGTTGGTGACCTTGTAGTCCGTGTACTTCGAGTCCCAAAGGCAAAACCCCTCATGATGCTTCGTCGTGATGACGAAGTACTTCATGCCGGCCTCCTTGGCCGCCCGGGCCCATGCCCTGGGATCATAGAGATCTGGATAGAAATGATCGAAGTACTTCTGATACTCCTCATCTGTCATCCGCTCTCGATTCTTCACCCACTCATGGCGAGCAGCCAGAGCATAGAGTCCCCAGTGGATGAACATACCGAAACGTGCCTCGTACCACCACTTCCAATCGCCCTGTGGCTCACGATATAGTTCCACCATGACCTGGTCCTCCTGAGAAATGAGATGTCATAGAAATGCCCCGGAACGTTTGTTTCTCTCACCTTACCATCGAGCCTTCAGACACGCAAGCGCCCATCCCCAGCGCTACAGGCAAATGCAGACAGAGAAAGGGGCCCGGAGATCCAGGCCCCGATATCGTCACGACAGCCAGCTCAGCGGCTACTCTTCGACATCCAACACGATCACCGTGTCAATGGGGTCCAGAGCCATCTCCGGCAGACCGCTCAGGTAGAGGCTTCCCCCCTCTTGCCTGACCGTCAAATCCCCACGGCTCGGATCAGCGAGCAGGTAAGCGCGTTTCACCCGCTTCTGAATCCCGGACACCTCTAAGATGCCCTCCCACGGCCAGGCAAAGACGTGCAGATAGCGCTTGCCCAGTTTAGCTGTACACCGCCCCCACTCAGGCATGCCGATCGGGCTGGCCGTTGTACCATAGATACTCTCGCCATTTACCTTCAGCCAGGTTCCCATCCCCCGGAGCCGCTCCACCGACGGCTCCGGGATGACCCCCTCCGCGGTAGGGCCAACATTGAGGAGATAGTTCCCTCCCTTGCTAACGATGTCCACCAACTTATGAATCAGATTTCCCGTCGACTTCCAGTTGTGGTCGTAGCTCTTATATCCCCAGGTATCGTTGATAGTAGCTGGCGTCTCCCAGTCCCCCTCCACGATATGATCGGGAATTTCGTTATCCCCCATCGATCGGTAATCTGATAGACCAGCCCCCCATCGTCCTGTGGCCCACTGCCGGCTGACAATGCGACCGCTGATCAGCGTATCGGGCTGTAGCTGGCGCACCCAGTCACGTAGCTCCCGAGCCAGCTCTGGGGTAGGTGTTCCGATATCGAACCAGATCACGGCAACCGGACCATAGTTGGTGAGCAACTCGCGCAGTTGGGGCTTCACATATCCCCGCAGGTAAGAAGTGAAATCCTGCTGAGCGGGCTCATAATCCCAATCATTACCCATGCCGTTGGGGTGATGCCAGTCCAGCGTTTGGGAGTAATAGAACCCCAGCCTGATCCCCGCCTCCTGACACGCGTTGGCAAGTTCCTTGAGCGGATCACGTCCAAAGGGGGTGGCCTTCACGATGTTATAGTCCGTAAGCTTCGTATCGAACATGCAAAAGCCATCGTGATGCTTAGCGGTGATGACGATCCACTTCATCCCGGCTTCCTTGGCGATCTGGACCCACTCTCGCGCATCGAAGCGGACGGGGTTAAACCGCCTGGCAAGTGGCTCATACTCCCGAATAGGGATCCGGGCACGATACATGATCCACTCGCCGATCCCTGGGATGTTCCTACCCTTCCACACGCCGGCCGGGATCGCGTAAAGTCCCCAATGAATGAACATGCCAAATCGGGCCTCCCGCCACCAACCTATGCGCAGATCGCGTCGTTTCGGTGCGTTTTCAATCGGAGTAGTCATCGTTTCCATCTCCTCTATCCTAACGGACTACGAAGCTAACCGCTTTTCCAATGTGTCCTCTAACCACCCCGCGGGCGGTTTTGCAGAGGGATCCTGAGTGAATCGGAATTCTCCAAGTCCCAAAGGCCTTACCCCTTCAGGCCAGTAAGCGCGATTCCCTGGACGAAGTACCGCTGGGCGAAGAAGAAGATAATAAGGATGGGCAAGAGTGAGATGAGTGCAACAGCCAAGGCATGGCTCATGTTCAGATCTAGTGCAAGGCGACGAGAGCCGAGATGAACTCAGGCGTAATT
>JAGHDS010000308.1 GCA_021159845.1 Anaerolineae bacterium | reverse complement strand
GTTTCCAGATCGCCCCGCTCCAAAGCCGCCCGACCCGCCGCCAAGAGTCTGTCAACCACAGCCATCGCCCCGTCATCGCCACTGACTGCAACGACGCGGCTTCCACCGCTTCCATTGACACGCTCAGGCGGTTTTCCACCATCACGTCCGGATTTCATCATCCCCGCCAGCAGCCTTGCCCTTCGGTGCTGATAACGTTGGCGAACGCGCAAGGCCTCGTACCTGGACAATGTGGGATCGCGGTGCTCAGCGCCAAGCGGCGATCTCAAATACAGCCCCAGAAACTCATCGATATGCAGGAACCTCTCCGTCTCGGCAATCCTCAGCCAAAATTCCCAATCACCCGCGGACTCAAAGCTTTCATCAAAATACCCGTACTTTTCATGAATGCTCTTGCGCCACATGGGTTGTGGTCCTATGAAACAAGCTTCCGTCAGCTTCAATGGGTCAAAATCCAGCCAACGATATGCCCCCACGCGGGTGTGATTCTCAAAAGTCTCGTTCTCTGTTTCAGTGATATAAACATTGGCATAGACCAACGCAATATCCGGCCTTGCCTCCAAAACCTCCACCATACGCTCGAAAGCATCCTTCCTGTGACGATCGTCCGCATTGGCATTAGTAATGTACTTGCCCTGCGCTAGACGAATACCTCGATTCCACGCGGCATAAATACTTTCACGCCGCGGTGTTCGCACATATACGATGTTATCGTATCTGCGTTGGAATTCCTCCACGATCGCTCGCTCGTTCTGCTCCGAGCCGGTATCCACTACCACGATCTCCAATCGATCCGCGATAGTCTGAGCCTCCAGGTCCTCCAAACACCCCCGAATGAAACGCTCGGCGTTATAAACGGAGACGATGGCAGACACCAAATACCTGGGCACCTCTCCATCGCGGCCGCCTCCTGATTCCCTCCTCAAGTCCACGGAAGACTTGCCCTCCGCGCGCGTTTTACCAGCGCCCAGCGCCTTCGTTGCCCGCTGGCCATCCACTACCGCTGCGACAACCGATCGAGCCATCGCAGACCAAGTGAAACGACGAGCCCGCTCAACTCCCGACGCGGCCTTCTGCACCCGGACATCGGGATTCATCACATCGCGCAGAGCAGCCAGCATCTCTTCTTCCGAGTCCGGGTCCACGTACAAAACTGCGTCCCCTCCCACCTCCGGAAGCGAAGAGCAACGTGAAGTGATCACTGGGCACCCGCAAGCCATCGCTTCCAACACAGGAAGCCCAAATCCTTCGTACCGCGATGGGTAGATCAAAGCCAAAGCGCCGGAATAAGCAGCCACCAATTCCTCATCGGGAAGCCATCGAGCAAATGTGATACGACACTCCCGGGCACAATTGGCCTCGTCCGGCAGTAAGCGAGGTTCTCCCCCTACCAACAATATTTGTACCTGATCTCGCCCATCGAACCTGGAGAGCGAGCGGAAGAACACAGCGCTATTCTTGTACGAACCACGATTTCCCACGAGCAGGAAGTACGGCTGACGAATGCCATGCCTCTCCATGAAGTTCTCTACTGCCTCGCGCCCCACGGGATGGAACTCTGGAGACACCCCACAGTGCGCAACAGCGATCCTCTCAGGTTGAATTCCGTAGATTCGGCTGAGGTCCTTCCGCGTGGAATGAGAGATGGTGACAAAGGAGTCCGCATTCTCGATCGCTCGCCGCTTGGACAACCATTCAGGCTGCGTGAGATCAAAACCGAAGATCTCGGGGATGAGATCGTAGATCATCAACACGTTACGAACGCCGGGAGCCCGGGTATAGTAGGTACTGAGAAACACATCAGCTCCCAAGTCCGCGCAAACCCTCGTTAACATCTCATCATCGGCATCCAAGATCTTCGCGGGACCCAGACGGTAGGGAGGGATCTCGTACTCCCTCGCTCCTCCCGTTCCAATCGGGATCGGGAAGCCACTCCGACGCAGGAGGACGACCTCGTGCCCCGAGAGCTCGCGGAGCAAATGGGGTATCAGGTTGAGCCAAATGCGGGAGATACCTAAAGGTCGCCCAGCTTGCAATTGGAAGATGACGCCGTCAATGACTACCTTCATCTCCTCCCTCCCGGACCAGATCTGGTTCCTCCGCCCACAGGTACGGCTCCAGGCCTTTTATGATAGTGCGGCAAAACTTCTCCCAGGTATACTCACGCTCGATGATCTCTCGCGCACGCGCCGACCGCTCCAGCAGCTTAGCCTCATCAGCAACCTGGAGCGCATTGATGACGGCAACGTTATGAGCTTGATCACCAAGCCTCAAAGGGTACACCAGGTCAGACCGTATATATCCAGATTGGGGTGTACATAAGATGGGTAAACCTATAGCGGCCATCTCAAGGATCGTCGTTGGGTTAGCATCCGAGACGGACGTGTTTACGAAAAAGTCACATGTGCGCGCGATTCAACGCAGGCGGTCATGAGTCAGCTCTATCGGGCCAAGAAATTGGACGTTCAGCCCCGCGAATAACGGCTTACTAGGGCCTATATAACCAGCGTACACCAACTTATAGCCAGTATCACGGACGAGCTGGGCAAGATGTGCAACCCCCTTCTCCGGGGCGTCAGTCCCCAAGTAGAACAACACTCGCTCACCGGGGGGATTGAACCGACGCTTCAGATATGGGAAGCGGCTGGCATCCACAGCCATGTCCACGCGTACCATCTTCTCCTTCCAATGAGCGAAGGGACTCTGCTCCACAGTGTTGTACCAGTACTCACCCGTGATGGCGAACAAACGCGTGCACCGTCTGACAAGGGGATCAAAGGGCATGTTAATCCTCGGAATGCCGTGATGAAACGGAAAGATAAGGAACTTCGCCCGGCAGTGCGCTTCTCGAAATGCGCGCTGAACGACGGTACGCTGGTCATAATGAGGATGCCCTAGCAGGATATCCTCAGGATCAATCTCCAGCGGTTCAGTAGACCGCCAATC
>JAGHDS010000256.1 GCA_021159845.1 Anaerolineae bacterium | reverse complement strand
GCGTGCAAGCCGCTCATGGCATCTGCTCCTCGGCGAGATGGCGACTACGCTGCTGGACGGGCAACGGGCTGTACCCAAACGATTGCAGGAGGCAGGCTTCTCCTTTCGCTTCGCAGATGCGGAGGAAGCGCTGCTCGATCTACTCCGAAGCTGAACCCTCCCAGGCGAGCCTCAGACATAACCCGCTGATAGATGGCCTTCTCGCGATCTGGCCCGCGACGCACTCGCGGGCCAGATCGTGGCATCTCCTCAAAGCGAGGAATCGTGCATCCTCCCTAAGCTCTCAGAGCGCGCTGGAATACCCCCAGCGCGTAGTCGATATCATCGGCGCTGACGTGATAGTTCGTGACGGCCCGGATCCTTCGTGGCCCGGTGGACAGCACCCGCACGCCCTCAGCGTTCAGCCGGTCGACCAGCTCCTGTGCCGTCAGCGTCTCACGGGTGACGTCGAAATAGAGGATGTTCGTGCTCACCCGGTCGAGATCGACCGAGAGGCCGTCGATGTTCGCCAACCCCTCGGCCAGCCGACGGGCGTTTGCGTGATCCTCCGCCAGCCGATCGACCATCTCCGTCAGCGCTACGATCCCGGCAGCAGCCAGTATCCCCGCCTGACGCATCCCCCCACCGACCACCTTACGGGTTCTTCGCGCCTGGGCGATGAACTCGCGCGTGCCGCACACCACGGAGCCCACCGGAGCGGCCAATCCCTTGCTCAGACAGAACATGACCGAGTCTACATCGGCCACCAACTCCTTCACATCCACGCCCAGAGCAATGGCCGCGTTGAAGATGCGGGCACCGTCCACATGTACCTTCAGACCATGTCGCCGCGCGATCTGGCTCACGGCCTTGGTGTATTCCGCTGTGATGGGGGTGCCATAGCACCGATTGTGCGTGTTCTCCAGGGCGATGAGCCTGGAACGCGGGAAGTGCTCATTGTCCGGCCGGATGGCATCCTCGATCTGTTGCAGGTCCATCGTGCCGTCAGGCTGGTTGGGCACCACCCGGGGATGGATGCCTCCCAGCGCCGCCGATCCGCCCTGCTCATAGATATACGTATGAGCCTGATCCCCCAGGATCACCTCATCGCCCCGGCCGCAGTGAGCCAGCAGGCTAACCAGGTTGCCCATTGTGCCGCTGGCGACGAACAGGGCTGCCTCCTTCCCCATTCGCTCCGCCGCCATCTCCTGCAATCTGTTGACCGTCGGGTCCTCGCCGAAGACGTCATCCCCGACCTCGGCCTCGGCCATTGCCCGACGCATGGCCGGCGTCGGGCGCGTGATCGTATCCGACCGTAAATCAACGACGCGCATGGTTCCTCCTTTGCTTACGAGTGTAGCCACCTATCATCATAAATCGCCCGGCCTCAACCGGTCCAGCTCGGTTCCTCCCGGCGTCAAGCGCACCCGGCCGAGCTCCAACGTATGCACCTGAGAAGGCTCAGCCCGGGGCGTCAACACGACCGCCTGGCCCTCGCTCAGGTCAAGTGATTGAAGCAGACCCACATCGACCAGATGCCCGGCGCCATCATGCAACCCACACAGCAGCCCCTCCAACCGGTATGCAGGTATGCACCGTATGGAAGGAACCCCCATCTTGCCCGCTGCCTCAGCGCGCTGTGTGTGGGGCAGCCATCCTGACGTGACCACCGTCCACCCGTCCTCATCGGTCTGGGCGTAGAGCACGCGCTGCCCCAAGACCTCTTCCAGCCGCTGTCGAGCTGGAACATCCAACGGCGTTCCCAAAGTCAACCGCGTTCCCCTCAACCGTACCCGTTCCAGGGACAGTGCGATCGGGCGCGCCGTGCGGAAGAAGGATCGAAAGCGAGCGGCCCGCCGGGCGCGACGCTCCTGAGGCGATCGTGGCTGGGCCGCCGGTGAGGATGGAAGTTCGATGAGCGATAACCCGCGCCGTCCCTGCCATAGCCGCACCAGCGCGCCGAGCTCGTCTCCCTTGCGGACCACTACGATGTAGTGTGGGCGCAGCAGCTCCGCTTTACGGAGTTTCAGCTCGTGCCCGGCCGGTCCCCTCACCAGCCCACTGGTATCGACGATGATGGCACGCGCCCCGCGTGCTCGCAGCCGATCAACGAGAACCCGGGTGCCCGTCAGGCAGGCCAACATGTGGCCCGTAGGGGAGACATCGCCCACGAAGTAGCCCATCTGGAATGGCACGTCATCCAACCGTTGCACCGGCCGGGTGACACGTCCCGCTGATATGACGCCGGGCACACCCAAACTCGACTGACCGACATCTGCATCAACGACGCCCACGGCCTTCCCGGAACGACGCAATGTCTCGGCCAGGAAGGCACAAAAGCTGGTCTTGCCCGCGTCGGGCACGCCGACGACCATCACGCGCAGCGGACGATCATCGTGTGCGATGGCATCGGCGGCCTGTTGCCAGATCTGGGGGATGGCGAGCGGGTGTGTCATAGAGGCTAGTATTTCTTGACGAGATTGCGGTACGTTTGAGGTTGACGGAACTGGATGATCTGCGATTCCTCGCGCGCGGTGCGCACCTCATCCAGGTCGATCTTGCCTACGGCGTATCCCTCGGTGTCAT
>JAGHDS010000429.1 GCA_021159845.1 Anaerolineae bacterium | reverse complement strand
TACGTGTCCGCCTCCGGCACCAGCTCCACCTCACCACCAGCCGGCGTCGGCTCAGGCGCTACCGGAGGCGCAAAGGTCGCCGTCGGCGTCGGCGTGACTGTGGCGGGTATCACCGTGGACGTAGCGGTCGGCGTGGGTTGAGATTGGCTCGATCCGCCGTAGTGCCAGATGTGTCCCTGGTCATCACCGACCCAGATGTCGTCCTTGCCCATCACATAGAGTGATGTCAGGTTGGCCGTCGTGGGCGGCCCTTCCATCTCCTGCCATGTTTGCCCGTCGGTGGTCCGATAAACATGCCCCGCCCAGCCGATCGCGTACCCCAGATGGTCGTTCACCATACGGATCCGTTCCAGAGGGACGGGCACCTTCGCTTGCAGTTCGAACGTAGGCGTGCTCGTGGACGCATTGCTGATCTTCATGATCGTACCGGGGACATCATTCGGGCCAGCGTTCTCTAACGTGGCCACGATCCAGCCGGTGTTCTCGTCCACGAAGCTGATGCCGTACGCGTAACGGACGTCCGCCTTTGGATCTTGAGCCAGAAGTGATTGATCCGTGTACCACGACTTCTTCCCCCAACTGGCGCCACCGTTCCACGAGTAGTACAACCGCCCCTTGGCAGCCGCGTAGCATGTGCTCGGTGTCGGACAGACGATGTCACGTACGACGAAGTTGTTCGTGACAGGTACCGGTCCGAAGTTGTACCCATCGGTGGCTCGCAGGATGAAGTTCAGGGTTGTCCCAACCAGCACAGTGTTGCCGCTACCCGTCCACTGCACGGAGTAGAGGAAACCTCCGTACGGGTTGCCGTTCCGATCATTAGGACGCGGTGACTTACGCCATGTCTTGCCACCATCCGTTGTGCTCATGATGGTCGCGTAACGCCCCACCACCCAGCACGTGTTTTCATCCTTGCAATCTATAGAGGACAGGAAAGTCTTTGCCGCCGTCGCGGGGTGGACGACCTCTTTCCACGTCTTTCCACCATCTGTTGTCTTGTAAATAAAGGCCTCGCCGGTGGACGCCGTCCACTCCGGGCCGCCCACGGCATACCCGACGGATGAGCTGGGGAAGTCAATCCACCAAACTTTCAGCGAGGGCGGCTCCTTGGGCACCGTAAACTTTAGCTGCCATCCCGTTCCACCGGACACAGAGGTAATCGGCGTCGGTGTAGCTGTAGGGCTTGGCGTAGGGGTCGGCGAGGTGGATGCCCCCTGCGATGTATAGTAGTTAATGCGCAGCCGCGGCCGTATCGCAGGATCCTCCGCCTCCGAGCTGGCGTACGTGTAACGCACGTTCGCGTAGCTGGGGCCCTTCAGCAGCACGCCATGATTGCTGTCTGGGTCCTGTAGCCACCGCGCGACTAGATCGGTGACATCCAGGCTCACCCAGGCATTCAGCCGGTCCACGACTACGCTGTCCACAGGCTGGGGCGCCCGGTCGGTACCCACACCGTTAGCACCTGGCTCCTCCCAACGCGCCCCGATCGCGGGCTGCAGCCATGTGGCCTGTGACTCATCCCAGTCACGCAAGACGTCGTACACCTCCAGGGTCTGGGTATTCCCATTCGATCGAGCGACAGGATAGACATCCAACCATGCCTGTTTCACCACAGCATCGGAGGGTAGTTTCCCTTTCAAGTCGAAACGCAGCAACGCGTGCATCAGGCCCTGAGAGCGCACGCGCAGCTCCGCGCTGGAGCCGTAGTTATTGGACGGGGACCAAGAGCTAATCCAGGTATCCGCGACGCCAGCGTATCCGTCAGCCCCCTCCTGTAAGGTGACCGTAGTCAACTGGCCAGGCGGTGACGTTGCGGCGGGCGTAGGCGTGGGACGCGGCGGCCCGCTCTGCGTGTAGGTCACCACTAATGCGGGGCGCAGATCGGGATTCACAGCCTGCGAGGAGTAGAAACTGTACTCCACGGCTCCATCGCTTTGTCCCTGTAATAGCAGGCCGTAATTTGCCAGGGGGTTACTCACCCATTGTCGAGCCAGGTTCGTAACATCCAGTGTGACCCACCCTGGTTCTGATGGAACCGCAACGCTGGCGACTGGAACCGGCGAACGGTCCTCTGTCGTATCACTCGCCCCAGGAGCACCCCAGGCGGTGTCGGAGCGAGCAGCATCCCACGTTGCCTGGTTCTCCTGCCAGGCGCGCCTCAGGTCATAAGCCTCTAACTTCAATGGGTTGCCATTGGTGCGATTGTACCAATAGAGACGTAATGTGGCGCTATCGATGGAGACATTGTATGGGATGTTCGAGAGATCGAAGCGCAACAGCCCATATTTCACCCCCCGAGAACGCACGGCGATGCGTCCATCGTTGCCATAGTTGCGCGACGGATTCCATGCGTCAATGTAAGTATCGCTGACTCCTTGATATCCATCGAAATCCTGCTGGAACTCCACCGTGACCGGCTTACCCGGCATCCGGATGACCTGGACGAAGTGGATGATCTCATCCCCATCGCCACGGCTCCAGATGCGGAAGTCGCTGCCGGGGTATTTACCGCCACCCGGCTGACCGTTCGCGAACTCGGCATCGTCCAGAACGAAGCTCACCTTCTTCCAGGTCAGTGTGTTCGTCTTATGCACGATGCCAGCGCTCTTATAGTTGTTATCGCCTACAGCGTCGTACTGCAGCTCCCATGCATCCGTACCTTTGTCATAATAAGTAACATTGATCGTCACACGATTGGTACCGCCATAGATGTACCCATCGTCCACGTTGAAGTACATGTACGGGTTATCCGTTTCCTCATCCGTACGGCGCGTGTACCGCCCTTCCGGTGCCGACCCGACATGCCAGAGCGGCACTGTCTTGCCACCGGGGACATCATCATTCTGGTACAGCCAGAAATCGTAATTCCCATACTGGGGGTACCAGGATCCCTCTGTTTCTCGCAAGGCCACCCACACACTAGGGGTATCCTCCAGGGTACGCCCCAAATGGGCATTCGCGAACCTCAGGATATCGAACCGGGCGGGATCCGTGACGACGTCCAACGAGAAGACGAAATAATCCGCGTGCTTATTCAGACCGTTATAGACGCCCCACAACGTCCCCTCGACCCCGGTAATCAGATTATCGTAACTCTCCCAGGCAATGGGTACCTTCGACCACCACTTGAACATGGGGTCGTACTGCCCAGCGCCATACAGGGAATAATTGGGATTGTCGATGATCATGCCATCACCGCCGTCGGGCTTTAAGCCGTTGTGCTTCAACCCAACACCCAGCGACGCGGCATAATCGGTGAACTTCCTCCGCTCCGACTGACGCAGGAAGGTTGGGGCATATTGCAAGAAGAGGGTTGTATGCGGGAAGGCCTTCACATACATATCCACGATCCGGTCCACAGTCTCGACCCACAGATCGCTGGTCAGTCCCGCCTCCTCCAAGCAGGAGTCGAACTGATTCTCAGCTGGCTGGGTCTCGCCGTAGAGTCCCACCGCCACCTGTACCCACTCGATGCGCGGATCGCCATCATACCGCTGGCCCGCAGCCATCACGAACTTTTCGTATTCGGCCAGAAAATCGGGATCCCAGTAACGCGGGATGATGTAGCCATCACAGTTAACGCGCAGGTGAGGGTACTTGGCAAACAGCCACGACGGCGTGGCATAATCCTCCTTGGAATCTATGCCTCCATATGTGTCAAAGGCGATACCCACGTACTTTCCCAAGGCCACATGCTCGTCAATCCACCGATCGACGACATCCCACCGATATCCTCCCTCCGTGGGCTCCACCCGGGTCCAACTGAAATCCTGATGGCTCCCCACGATAGGATATTGCAGCGGGTCCAGGTTCTTATAGTCCCAGAACGCGTAGACGCCAGGACGCCGCACGCCAGGACGCGACGTTGAGGCAGCTGGCTGCATGTGCACCTGCTTGGCCTCCGGTGCGGCCTCAACCTGCGGCACCCTTACCGCCCCACCTGGGGCTGAGACCACGCCAGCGAAAATGAGTACCATGCTCAATAACCAGACTATGAAATAGGAATGCCTCCTCGTCTTCCGCATCGTTCTTCCCCTCTCCTCGGTCTCCCTGGATTTCGCGTTCGTGCGACGGATACCCGAGCGGATGATTGCTTCTTGAGCCAATCACCCTTTTTATCTTAAGCCACTATGGACCATGAAATCAATAGCCCTTTGCGTCCATTAGGCTGCTGTCACCATGCGGTTTATGCCCGCACATAGTATGATTAAATGGCCGCCAAGCCTTACAAAAAAGGCCGGGAGCTGCCTCTCCCGGCCTAGGTTATGCTCGTCCATCGTCTAACCGGCATCTCTCCCCGAAAGCACTACAGGGATCGTCCTCAATAATATCCATAAGTCCAGTGCAAGCGACCGGTTCTCAATGTACTTGATGTCCAAAGCCACGATCTCGTTGAACGTCAGCCGGCTGCGACCATTGATCTGGGCCAGCCCCGTGATGCCGGGTAAGACCTCCAGGCGTCGTCGGTGCCAATCGTTGTACTGTTCCAACTCATAGTCCAGCGTGGCACGGGGACCGACCAGACTCATATCCCCCTTCAAAACGTTGACAAGTTGCGGCAGCTCATCCAGGCTGGTACGCCGCAGGACTCTGCCTACACGGGTAATGCACTGGCTATTAACGGCGGGCTTGTAGATCCGCTGAGCATTCCCAGTGCCGTTGGCTCCGTCTCCATTGATGTAGGCGCGTACGAACTCGCGATGCGCCAGGGTATGATCTACGTCCGCCGTCATGGAACGGAACTTGTAAAACCGAAACACCCGGCCGTGCTTCCCCAGCCGGCGTTGCACATGGATTACAGGGCCAGGCGAGTCCAGCTTGATCGCCACGGCGATGATGAGGAAAAGTGGCGAGAGCACCACTAAAAGGATGGTAGCCAGTACCACATCCAACACGCGCTTGGCTATCTCATAACCGCGCCCGGGTGTCAGCACACCAGTTCTGGGACGGTCAATGAACGAGGGAGTTACAGTTGTTTGCCGCCATGAAGTGGCCTGTCTTTGCCCCTGCAACATGTATCCTCCTCCGGGTGCGCTATACTCCATCCAGCGGGCGACGGCATAAATGAATGTCGTCGCATCACGGCGCTACCCAATAATCAACGATCAGTCGCGGCCGGTGGCTGATCTCCTCCGAATCGGAACTGGTGAAATCATACTGCACATTCGCCTCTTCGAAGCCCGCCAGCCCCTTGAGGATCAGCCCGTGATTCGTGTTGGGATCGGATAGCCAGCCCCGGGCCGCCTGTGTCACATCCCAGCGATACCACCCTCCTAATGCATTGACGGTCGTCGTGTCTAAAGGCAACGCGGAATAATCGTTGCCTGGATCGTTACAGCCCGGCTGTCCCCAGGATTGCCCCACCTCAGCCAGGTTCCAGGTCGCCTCGTCATCGGCCCAGGAGCGCAAGACAGGGTAGGCCGCCACACGCATCTCATTGTCATTGCTTCGATGTTCCGCATACAACTCCAGCCAGGCCCCCGATATCTCCGCGTTATCAGGCAGTACGCTGAGATCAAAGCGAATCAGTGTAGACATGACGCTCGTCTGTCCAGGTGGACGATCGTAACGAACCGCAAGCTGCTTCTCACGCCCGTAATTGGTGTCTGGAGACCACAAGCTGATGAACGTATCAACCGTTCCATTATAACCAGATTGCCCGCTCTGCAAAATAGTACGGGTAGGTATGGGCGTCACCGTGGGTGTTGGTGTGATCGTGGGCGTCGGTGTAGGCTGGGGATACACCCGTAACCAGATGGGCATATAAGCCAGGTAGCGCATCGGCGTTGGCGTTGGGGTCGGGGTTGCCGTTGCTGTAGGCGTCGGGCTGGCCGTCGGCGTGGGCGTGGGGGTAGCAATCGGCCCGCCCTGACAGTCCACAAATAGACTGTATTCCCCCACCGATCCCTGGTAACCGTCCACGATGATGTATAGATCCCCGGGATGCCACGCGACCTGGGCTCCCCAATCACCATAGGCGACACACTGGTTAGGATCCGGTGCCGCGAGCAAGAAGAGATCCAAATCGGTCGTGCCGGGATCATATTTCAGCGTCGCCGTTACCCATTGATCGACTGCGGAGGGCAACACATACACCCGCTCTGGCCCCGTCTCCGGCCAGTACGGGACGCAGCTATAGGCATTCGCTTTTTGGATCGCCCCCTCAGTGGTCCCTGTGTAGATCCCCTGGCAGTATACAGGCTGCATAGTGTCCGGGCTCCAGTAAGGCGTAGGTGTGGGCGTGGGCGTATCCGTAGGTGTTGGGGTGAACGTCGGTGTAGGGGCTGGCGTCCCTGTCTGCCGAAGCCGCACGTTCACCGTGATCGTTTGACCACTCTGCACCTGCACGAACCAGGGGCCAGGATCGATCAGCTCATATCCGCCCGGCGGGGTGGCGTTCAGCAGATAGCCGCCATCTAGCCCGGCAAACTGATACGCGCCGTTCTGATCTGTGTATCGCTCCTGATGGAAGCCTCCCGATCCGTCCAGCGCCATGAGCACCCATGCCACTCGCGGTTCGTCCGGATCCAGGTCACCCGCCTCGTCCACATCAACCCAGGCGACACCGATCAGGGTGCCCGTCCCTGTCGGCAAGGTAAAGGTGCCCATCCCCGCCTGCACGGGCAGACCAAACAGCCACGTCAAGGCCAGGATAAACGATGCACCTATGGCCAGGGTAAAACCCACTCGTCTCATGACGTCCGATATCCGCGATAGGCGTGGCTCAACGAGCATTCGTCAGGCCACGCCCATGGTCCGCTCAAACTCGCCCGCCGTCGCTCCCCGGACATGCCCGACTTAGTGGGCACTACCCAGGCCCCGGATCAGCATGGGGACATAGACCCGCAACATGACCGGCGTTGGTGTTGGTGTAGCGGTCGGCGTCGGCGTGGGGGTCGCTTCCTGATGCGGGAAGTTGTAAGTGATGACCTGGTTCGCGAAGACCTGTACCGGCATAACCGGCGCCAGCCACGTCCATCCTTCGGGTGGTTGGTCCTCCCGAAGCGTATACTGGCCAGGGTCCAGATCCTCGTATACGGTCATGCCATTGGTCCCCGTCGTCTTCGTCTGAGAGTACGTGCCCGTATTCGCCAACAGGGTGAACACAGCGCCGCTTAGCAAGGGCTCCCCATTTTCGTATGCCCAGTCCCCATTCAAGTCGCCGAACGCCTGCACATGTATGATACCGACGGATGGTGTGGGTGTAGGCGTAGGAGTAGGGATCGTTCCCAGATTAGCCACATCCGCAAAGTGGATCCACTCATCGCCATCACCCCGACAGTTAATGCGGAAGTCCATGCCGTCACCAGTCCACCCGTCTGGCCTCAAGCCATTATCGAAATGAGCGTCCTCTAGATCAAAGACTGCAGTCTTCAGTTTACCTGTGCCGGTCTTCGTGATGACCTCCGTCTCCTTCGGGCCACTGGTTGAATCGTACGTGATATTGAAAGTATCCGTGCCCAGGTCGATGTACTTCACGGTGATGCGGACGTGGCTCTGCCCACCGCGCAGGTAGCCATCATCCACGTCGAACCACATATAGGGGTTACCGGTAGCCTGGTCGGTGCGGCGGATGACGTAGGCTTCGGGCAACGTGGCAGGTGTCCCTAACGCCGGGTTGAATGGATGCGAGTAACAGGGGTAGTTCGTCCCATATATGTCCGTCGCGTAGGTACCACCACACGCGCCCAGCCCGGTCACGCTGGAGTCATTGGTCTCCGGGACCGTCCGCCCGCCGGGGATATCGTCCCGTTGGTATAGCCAGAAGGTGTAGTTGCCAAGCTGTGGGAATGGCCCGCTCTCCGGGCTCGTCCAGCATGGCTTCCACGGTGTGCGGTGCTCCCGCATCGCCACCCATACGCTGGGCGTGTTCTCCCGGGTCTTGCCCATGTACTGACGAGCCCACTCCAGGATATCCCGGAACATCGGATCGGTAACCACCGACTGTTCCAGTCGATAGAAGTCCGCGTGCTTATCCAGGCCATTGTACATGGCCCAGAGCGCCCTTGCCTTATCGCACAGCATGTAGTCGTAAGTCTCCCAGGCGATGGGGACCACCTGATTCCACTTGATGATGGGCTCGTACTTACCCGCGCCCGGGTAGGAGGCAAGCTGTCCACGCACCGTGCCATTGGCGTCGTCCGTGAGGCCATTGAAGGAAAGGCCAACGCCCACCGAGGCAGCGTAATCGGTTGTCTGCTGCTTCTCCTGGATGCTCTTATAGCTGGGCGCGTACTGGAGGAACACTGGCTTCAGTGGCTCATACGGCGGGTTGGGAGACGATGAGAACGCCTTGGCATACTCCGTCGTGATCTCATTGACGTAGCGGACCCACTCGTCACCACTGAGCCCATTCGCCTCGACAATATGATCGTATGCATTCTCCACCGGCTGGGTCTCGCCCCACACGCCGACTCCCATAGCGATAAAGTCCACGCGAGAATCATATTTGTATCGAGCTCCCAGCGCGCGGATGAAACGTTTATAGTAGTTCTTGTAATTGTCGCTATTGTACTTCGGCAACAAGTGACTAACGGTCAGCGACACATCATCGACATAAAAAGTAGTCGGGTTTGCGGCATCGTTTTGAAGCTTGAAGTGTATCTGAATCGTCTTCGTGCGGTAGGGCTTAAGATCGAGGGTCACCAGAGACGACCAGGTGCCCGTCACCACGGTATTGTCCAGCGTGTACGGGGTGCCCAGTAAGTTCCCTGCCCCATCGCGGATCTCGACCTTAAACTGATCGTGCACGCCCGAGGTCTCGGTGGTGGTCATATACCAACGAAAGGCAAGGTCAGCTTGTGGCACCTCGGCGGGCAAGTGGATATTCCAGTGATAGATCCTGTCCGTCGTGTTCACCGTACCCCCTAAGCGGGCAGAGTAGCCGGAGCCACCGTATGGATTCTCCTGGTTGATCTCCGCATTCCCCTCCATATTCCAGCCGACGTTCGGTCCTCTATCGAAGTCGCCGTTCTGGTTGCCGCCCAGATAGTTGACCGTGTCCCCGGCCTCAAGGACCGTATCATTCAGATGAATGGCATAATCGGGCATGGCCCGGATGTCACCACAGCAGTGACCGTCATAGGTGCTGATGAAGATACCAGCGCCCAGGCCGGCCTGATCCATCTTGTCCAGGAAGCGGTCCAGGAGTCCCCAATTGTATACCTCATCGCCGACTTCCAGCTCCGACCATTGGAAGAAACGGACGCTTCCATCTACCGGGTACTTCGATGGATCCAGCACAGTGCTTCCATAGTTCAGATAGTAGAACCCGGGCTTAATGTCTTCCGGGATCTTCTGCACGCCCGCAGGTTGAACCCACGGTGTGCTCGAGGCCGTCGGGCTCGCCGGAGATTGCGACGCAGGCAGCCCCAGCGCCAGGCTGGCCGTGGATACGAGCAAAGAAGCAACAACGACTAACGCGATCGTCCATCCCAATCGTGCCTTATGCATCCAAAACCACTCCTTTCTCATTGTCGAGGCGACGACGCAGGCACAGCAGCATTTTGCGCCTCATCGGGGCCTGCCTCGCCGCCTGCCCCCGGGCCGGTCCGCCCGGTTAGCAAGAACCTCGCATAGCGTTTGATATCCTTTTTAAGCGCCACACCTACCGCACAGGCGCTATTGCACCGCGGGCAAATATGGCGCCTCATATACTCTCGGTACGCCAGGTTTTCAGGGTCATAGTATAAATCGCTCACCGAACGGCCGTCGTCGATCACGTTGCCGATTTTCTTCGAGGAGAGACAGTAATACACGTCCCCCAGGGAGTCCAGTATCAGACCCTCTAAAGCGAAGGGACAGGGGGTCTGGCGTGACCGGCCATCCCGGTACATGTGCATCATATCGTCCCAGTAGAAGGCGAGCACGTTGCGCCATGAGCGTTGCGAGGCCAGATCCTCCATAAGGGCGATCAACGCGTCCCGATCCTCCGGCCGGAAATCGACCTCGTTCTGTCGGTCCAGGTTCGAGACGTAAGCCTCGTGAAACCCCACCACCTGGAAGCCATAGGGGATACCCTGCTCCTCGCACCAGGCCCGGAATTCCGGCACGTGGTGCAGGTTCTGGTGCATGACGGTATACCCAACGCCCATCCAGAAATCGTACCGTCGTCGCAGGTCCTTCAGTCCCTCCAGGGTCTTCACCACCCGGTCGAAGGCGCCGGGCACCCCCCGGATCCGGTCATGCATCTCGCCGACACCGTCCAGGGACACGGAGATGCTGAACCGCACGCCGCGCGCCTGGCACGATCGCAGGATATGCTCGACGACGGCCAGGATGCGCTCGGGGAGGAAACCGTTGGTAATGAGCGAAAGAGCTTTCAAATTCGACATACGCGCCAGGAACATATCCGCCAGCGGACCTAAATCCTGGCGCAAAGACGTCTCGCCGCCGGTCAACGTCAGACGCTCGATGTTCTGGAAGATATCATCTTCCATAATGTTGGCGAACTCGTCCAGGCTCAGTTCTCGCCTGGGTTTCATTCGCCAGATATTGCACATCGCGCAGCGGGCGTTACAGCGGTAGTTCACTACCACCTGCAGGATCTTCGGGGGGAGTGTTCCTCGCCGGGCTCGTATGTTATAATCGTAGGCTCCACGTATCCATGTACCCCAATGAATCCTCGTCAACTGCCCCGCGACATCCCTCAACGCCATCCCCTACTCTCCCCAGGCCAGGGTAACACACTCATATGAACCCCAGATGAACGAACCTTCCCGACAATATGACACTTTATTCAAAAAGCGCCGTTCCCCTCCAGGCGAATCAATCGGTGCTCTCGCCCAGACTCAACCAGCTTCTCGGCCAGATATATGGCGCGCAGCCCCTCTTCCCCGCTGACCAAGGGCGGCTCGCCGCGTTCCACACAACGCACAAAGGCTTCCAGCTCTTCCTTGAGCGGCTCCCGGCGCAAGATCTCGTAGCGCGTGACCTTCCCCTCACTGACCCCCATCAGCGCGACGAGTCCTTCCCAGCCGTTCGCCGAGCTGTTCTCGTAAAAGAACAACTCCTGGGTCAGATAGTTGACCAAGAACATGCCCCGTTCGCCCAACACGGTCAACTGCCGAATCTTGGTGGGGGTCAGCCAGTTAACGTCCAACAGGCCAATAGTGCCATTGCGGAACCTCAGCAGCCCGGAGAGCAAGTCCTCGTGCCGGGCATGGATCTCCCGCTCCGTCTCCGCATACAACGACTCAATGGGGGAGCCATTCAGGTACTCCATGATATTGAGCTCGTGCGTGGCCAGGTCAAAGACGACGCCCACATCCTCCACCCGGGACGGGAACGGCCCCACACGGCGGGCCATCATCTGAAACACCCGGCCGACCTGCCCCGCGTCCAATCGGCGCTTCAACTCGATGACGACCGGGTTGAACCGCTCGACATGCCCGACCGCCAACGTGATCCCCTTCGCATGTGCCGCCTCGATCAACGCCTGCCCTTCCACCATGGAGGCCGCCAGCGGCTTCTCGATGAACACATGCAGCCCCCGCTCGATCACGTCGCCAGCCACCTGGTGATGCGCATGGGTGGGCACCGCCACCGTTACAATATCCAGCCGTTCCCGGTCGAGCATCTCGTGGTAATCCACATACGCGGCGGCCTTGTACGTGCGAGCAACGCGCTCCACGACTTCTGGTGACAGGTCCGCGACGGCCGCCAGGTTCACATTCTCCATTTGGGCTAAAATACGCGCGTGGTTGCGCCCCATGGCACCAACGCCAATCACTGCCGCTTCGATCATCCTCTTCTCCGATTCGTCAGGCGGGCCATCCGGCCCGCGCCATGATATACCCTCCGCTCCGCCACAGCGCACCGGCGGCCAGAATCAACAGGATAGGCTCCACCGGAGCGCGCATACGAAAGCCCCCCCAGAATACCAGCGCATTGGCTGTAAAGCAAATAACGACGACATACAGCGGCATGAGCCGCCGCCATGCCGCCCGGTATAGCCATACGCCCATTACGGCCAGAATCCCCACAACCGTGTAGACGTAGAAGCCGATATTCTCGGGGAACCCGCGAGTGAACCGATACAGATGCCAAAAGTTCACGAAGCGCCAGAAAGCCATCATGGGCAAATCACGCCAGTGGGACCGCATGAATGAGATCGCCATCGCCCGCCATCGCCGATCCCGAGCGACCTCGCTCATCTCCTCCCCGCAGCCGGCCCCGGGCACACGGCAGGGGGAAACCCAGTCCCCCCGATATGCCGGGTTGCTCAGGACGATATCGTTGTACGATCCCAGCAGCACGGTTCCCCCCATCGTACTGGCCGGGATGAAAGCCCCCATCGCGAGCCAATTCC
>JAGHDS010000234.1 GCA_021159845.1 Anaerolineae bacterium | reverse complement strand
GACTCCCAACGCAGCGCCGCCTATCACGCCAGTCACCCATCCGCCGACGGCCCCCTCCCACGTCTTCTTAGGGCTCAGCCGCGGCGCAAGCCTATGTCGCCCCATCGACGAGCCGATGAAATAAGCCCCCGAATCGGTGATCCACGTCGTCAAGACCGCCCACACGATCCAGGCCAACCCATGAGGCCGCATACGCAGAGCCACGAAAGGGGAGAGAAGAGCGCCCAGGTAGATAGCCCCCGCGGCCGTCCAGGCCCAATCCGTCGCCGGCCGCGCATGGATCTGGAACAACGCCAGAGTCAACGTCAGGATCAGCCCCACGCCCACTACGATGTCTAAGGGGAGCACATCGGGCCAAAGCCCGCCAGCGATTAAAAGCAACACCCAGGCCACACCCACCAGGGCATTCGGCCGGTAACCACCCCGCCGCAGGAGACGAAACAACTCAATGCCAGCTATCGCGCCCGCCAGAGACACGATGCCAAACCACCAATAGCCGCCCGCATAAACAGCGAGAGTGACCAATGGAATCAAAACGATGGCACTAAGCAAGCGATCACGGAGCAAAACAGACCTCGGGATGAGCTATGAAGTGGATGCTTCCAGATTAAGCATTGAGGACCCTACCAAAGCGCCGTTCACGTCGAGCGTAGTCTTCCAGCGCCTTACGCAACTCCTCTTTATCAAAGTCAGGCCAATATGTGGGAGTCGCATAATATTCCGCATAGGCCGCCTGCCAGAGCAAGAAGTTGCTCAAACGATACTCACCTCCGGTACGGATAATGAGATCTGGATCGGGCAACCCGCTCGTATACAGGTATCGGCTGAATAGTTCCTCCGTCAGAGCCTCGGGTTTGATGCCATCGGCTATCAACCGGCGTACAGCGTCCAATATCTCTGCTCGCCCTCCATAGTTGAACGCCACATTCAGGATGATCCGGTCATTATGCTTCGTCAGTTCGATCGCTGCCCGGACCTGCTCCTGTAAAGCGGGTTCAATACCCGCCAGGCGACCGATGTGACGCAGCTGTACCCCGTTCCGATGCAACTCATCAATCTGTTGCTGGATCGCCTCACTCAAGAGCTGCATCAAACCTTCCACTTCCTCAACCGGGCGTGCCCAGTTCTCCGTAGAGAACGCATAAATGGTTAGAATCTTAACCCCATACTCGACGCATCCCTCCAGTACACGACGGATGTTCTCTACCCCCGCGCGATGTCCCATCAACCGCGGGAGCCCACGCCGTCGGGCCCACCGACCATTCCCATCCATGATAATGCCCACATGATACGGGACGCGCTTCAGCTTACCCTCACCCACAGCAACACCCCTTCGAGGCCCTTCCCTCTAAAATCGCGCTCACAGCGGACGTAGAAAAATGGAAGAGGAGGGGTTACAACGGCAACACTTCCATGATCGCCTCTGCCCCTCCTCTCCATCCGTGGCGACAAATCTTATATCTCCAGGATCTCCGATTCTTTGGCCTTGCCAACCTCATCCACTTGCTCAATATAACGATCCGTCAGCTTCTGCATCTCGTCCATAGCGCGATGGAGCTCATCCTCCGAGATAAGTTTCTCTTTCTCCAACTCACGTAAATCATTGATGCTGTCGCGTCGGATATTACGCACGGCCACCCGAGCCTCCTCGACCCGGCGAGCGACCGCCTTAACCAACTCACGTCGCCGCTCCTCGGTCAAGCGAGGGATGACCAAGCGAATCAGCTTCCCATCATTAGACGGGGTCAGCCCCAGATCGGACTTCAGGATCGCTTTCTCGATAGGGCCGATATCCCCAGGGTTAAAGGGTCGGATGGTTAACAAACGTGGCTCCGGAACTGCAATTGCCGCCAGCTGTCGAAGCGGCGTCGGTACCCCGTAGTAGTCCACGAGGAGCCGTTCTACCAAAGCCGGCGAGGCCCGACCGGTGCGTACACCACGCAGGTCATCCTGCAAGACCTCCACTGCCTTCCGCATCCTCTCCTCTGCATCCTGCAACACATCATCGATCATAAGCTCGACTCCTGCCACAAGCGAAAGTGGGATACCGCTACGACGTGGGCTTGGGACAACCTGCTCTCTTGACCTATTTGCCCAATCCCCCAGAGCTTGATGGAGCTTTTCTACTGGTATACTACCTCAGACGAACACCATCGACAAGCGAAAAGCTAACAGTGGCTCTCGGCCTCATGAGATCACGGTCCCGACAGCCTCCCCGCGCACGACGCTCACCAGGCTGTCTGGCGCCCACAAATCCACCACATAGATGGGCAAACCGTTATCCATACAAAGGCTGATCGCCGTACTGTCCATGATGCCGATCTTCATGTTCAGCGCGTCGATGTAGCTCAGGTGGTCAAACCGCTGCGCGTCCGGATCCAACAGGGGATCCCGATCATAAACTGCGTCTACTTTTGTGGCCTTAATCAACGCCTGAGCGCCAATCTCCATTGCTCGCAGGGCAGCCGCGGTGTCCGTAGTGAAATACGGGTTACCAGTTCCTGCGCCTAAGATAACGACATACCCCTTTTCCAGATGATGGATGGCCCGCCGGCGAATATAAGGCTCGGCGATCTCTCTCATCTCGATCGCCGTCTGCACCCGGGTTGTAATCCCCAACCGCTCCAACGCATCCTGCAACGCCAGGGCATTCATCACCGTTGCCAACATGCCCATGTGATCTGCCGTTGCCCGCTCCATACCATGCGCCAGGCCATCTTTGCCGCGCCATATATTGCCTGCCCCGATCACCATGGCGATCTCCACGCCCAAATCCTTCACACGGCGGACTTTAACCGCCACCTCCTCCGCCTGATCGGGGTCAATGCCAAAGCCCCCAGGCCCGGCCAGCGCCTCGCCGCCGAGCTTGAGCAGGATGCGTCGGAACTTCAGCTCCGCCATATGCAGACCTCTCCCCTATTAATATTGGCCGAGCTCGTAACGCACGAAGCGGCGCACCACGATGTTCTCACCCAGCCGTGCGATCGCCTGGGTAATTACATCCTGAATGGTCATACCCTCATCCTTGATGAATGGCTGGCGCAGCAAGCAAACCTCCTCGTAGAACTTCTCAAGCTTGCCTTCCACCACGCGCTCAATGATGTGCTCCGGCTTGCCGGAATCGGCCATCTGAGCCCGATATCGCTCCTTCTCCTGCTCGATGACCTCCGGCGGGATATCCTCCGGGCTCAGGTACTCCGGCCGTGCCGCCACCACCTGCATAGCCAAGTCCTTAGCCAATTGCTGAAATTCCGGCGTACGGGCGACAAAGTCCGTCTCGCAGTTCAGCTCGACCAGGGCCGCGATCCGGGCACCTGTATGCACGTATGAGCCAATGATACCCTCGCGTGTCTCCCGGCTCGCCTTCTTAGCCGCCGCGGCCAATCCCTTCTCCCGCAGCAGCTCCGCAGCCTTCTCGAAGTCGCCGTCTGCCTCCTGCAACGCGTTACGACAATCCAATACCCCCGCGCCTGTCTCAGCGCGTAGCTTCTTGATCATGTCAGTTGTGATCTGCAACGCTCTTACTCCTTCCCCGCTTGAAAGTTATGTTTTATCCCCTCGTCCAGAGGCTCGGGCCCCACATGTAAGGTTAACATCTGTTCACCGAGGATGAGGGCCACCTCTCATGTCACACAAAAGGAGGCCGGAAAACCGGCCCCTTGTTCACTCCTCGTATTCCTCTTCCAGGTCGAGGCTCGCCCCCTCAACGGTGGGCTCTTCCTCCTCGGCCTCCGGTGACTCATCCTCAACGGCAGGCTCGATCTCCATCTCGAGCTCTTCTTCCTCCTCGACCTCCTCAACGTCGCCTTCCCCTACTTCTAACTCCAGAGTCTCTTCTTCCTCAATCTCTTCCTCAAATTCGACCAATTCCTCTTCATCAACATCCAAGACGCCCGCTCGGATCTTCGCGAGCGTTGACGGGCCAAGGAGCTGCTCTTCCTCAACGGCCTCTTCTTCCTCCTCCTCGGCCGCACGCGCAGCCCGGATCTGCTGGCCTTCGATCACTGCATCCGCAATCTTGGACGTGATCAGCCTGATGGCTCGAATCGCGTCATCGTTGGATGGGATCACGTAATCAATCGGGTCCGGATCACAATTCGTATCCACCATCGCCACAATAGGAATGCCAAGGCGATTGGCCTCCTTCACAGCGATGGCCTCCCGACGCACATCAACCAGGAAGAGGACATCCGGCAGCCGGGTCATATTACGCAGTCCGCCGAACTGCCGGTTCAGCTTAGCGATCTCCCGGGTTAATAGGAGCGCCTCCTTCTTCGGCAACGCCTCCAGCTCGCCGTTATCCCGCCGCTGTTCCAGCGCGATCATGTAATCGATACGCTGTCGGATCGTCCGGAAGTTCGTGAGAGTTCCCCCCAACCAGCGCTGATTCACATAAGGCATTCCACAGCGCTCGGCCTCGGTCCGGATGGTCTCCTGGGCCTGCTTCTTCGTGCCGGCGAAGAGCACGACTCCTCCATCAGCTACAGTGTCCCGAACGAGGTCATAGGCCTGGCTGAGCCGCGTGATCGTCTGTTGAAGATCGATGATGTGGATGCCGTTGCGTTCGGTGAAGATGTACTGCTTCATCTTTGGGTTCCACCGCCGCGTGCGGTGCCCAAAGTGAACGCCTGCCTCCAAAAGCTGTTTCAACGTAACAATTGGCACAGTCAACTCCTCCTTTTCGTTTTATTCCTCCACCCCTCGATCCTGCATCCCACCGCCCGGCATTCCTCGACCTGGGCTTGGACGGCACGACGGACACAGTTTCCCCTTGGGGACGAGAGGTGTGCGTTTTGGATAGGGTTCATTCGAAGCGAAAGTATAACACAAAGTTGAGGCCGTGTCCAACCTATGCTATACTGGCACAGGGCCTTTTCAAAGTCGGGGGTGACAAAGAGAAGAACCATCGGTAAACTCCTTTGTAAACAGAACTTATAGAAAGGAGGAGACCGGTGGTTCCATATGAGTATGAGTAT
>JAGHDS010000491.1 GCA_021159845.1 Anaerolineae bacterium | reverse complement strand
ACATGATCCTGACGGAAGCTATCCAGCATAATGCCGATGACGTTCATGGTTCCCTCCTCCACAGATGCAGAATATTCCGCCGACCTGCTCCATCAATGCAATTATCGCTTAGGGCGGGATGCAGGTCAATACGATAACACCCCTTCTTCACGCCGTCAAAGAGGGCGCGTTCGGGTAACTGTCCACCGTTGGGGTAAGAGAAATCTACGCTCCTCTCCAGTCCGCTCCGCTGGAAGAGCCACAAGCCCAACCAGCCCCCGGTCATTGCCGCATCTCCGCACCTTCTTAGGTCTGTAAATGAGGGCCCTTATTTGGCATAATCTAGCTACCAGACAGTTTGACCGAATCATCCTTATGGGTCTATGCTCGGACAAGGCACACATGAGCGATATGGGAGCCATCCTTGCTGCCCAAGGCCTCCGAAGCCAACCCCTGGTAAGGGCAGGTTTGAAACCTGCCCTTACTTTCGTCATGCGAAGATCAGCAATCGTCCCACCGATTCCACTCACCGAATTCTACCAAAAGCGTCCGGTAGCTAGCTCCAAAATCATAAAACCATTGGTCGGATATTGTTAAGGGCCTCCCTTGCCCGATTGACATTGACAAAAAGGGGGCCATTGCCGTATGATAGCGCCGCATCGTCGAGGAGATGCCTGGGAGCGACGCATGGTCAAAATGCAGCCTCTGAAAACAGACGCTTATAGCAGGGCCGTGAGCGCCATTTTGTGGGCGGTCGTGTTAGCCACGCTGGCTGTGATCCTGGCGCTGGGACCCATCCGCTGGGCATTTGTCCTCGTCGTGGGGGTTGGGATCGGGTTGATCGTGTTGGTCCGCCCTTGGGTGGGGCTCCTGTTCATTGCCGTGACCATACCAATGGGGCCGCTCATCCCGCTGCCCATCCACGTCGGCGCGACTGACGCCAACGAGCTTTTGCTCCTCTTGGTCATCGCAGCCTGGCTGGCCCAAGGCGTGGTACGACGTGAAGTTGTCGTGCCGCATCCGCCCTTGCTTTTGCCGATGCTTCTTCTGCTCGGGGCTTATCTGGCGACGATTCCCGGTGCCTGGTCCCTGCGTGCCGGGTTGGTGGATACGGCCAAGTGGGTCGAAGGGCTTGTGCTATATTTGGTCGTGGTAGCCCTGTTGCCTCCCCGGCGGGTCCCCTGGCTCATTGGCGCTGTATTACTGGCCGCCACCGCCGAAGCCATGCTGGGCCTTTACCAGTTCATACGCGCCATTGGCCCTCCCCAGTTCGTCGTGCTGGAAAGGTTCGTGCGGGCCTACGGGACGTTCCGTCAGCCGAATCCCTTCGGCGGCTATCTGGGGCTGGTCGCGCCAATCGCTATCAGCCTGACCTGGTGGGCTGCGATTCAGGTGTGGCGCGAATGGCGCACGTCTGACAAGTGGCGCTCGTCAGCGCTGCTGGCCCTCCTGGGCGCGTCGACTGGCACGGTTATCGTGGGACTAATCGTCAGTTGGTCGCGAGGAGCATGGTTGGGGTTCGTCGCGGCCACGATCGTCATCATCGTCGCGCGGGGTTGGCGCACGATCACGGCGGTTGCACTCACTATCGCGACGGGAGTGGCGGTCATCATCCTCGGCGGCTACGCGAGGAGTCCGGCCACAGCAGCACTATGGAGCCGCATGGCCGGGCTGGGACACTACATGCACTTCATCGATCCACGCACCGTCGAGATCACGGATAAGAACTTCCCGATCATTCAGCGCCTGGCGCAGTGGTGGGCCGCGTGGCGCATGTTCAGCGATCATCCGTGGCTGGGAGTGGGGATCGGCAACTACGCGACGGCCTATCCAGCGTATGCGTTGCCCCGATGGTACCTGTCGTTGGGACACGCTCACAACTACTACTTGAACGCGGCCGCCGAGACTGGGCTTATCGGCCTGGCCGCCTACCTGACGGCCGGGATCGCTACGCTCTCGTGGGTAGGACGGCAAGCATTAAAGGGAGATGGGTGGCAACAGGCGCTGGCAATAGGCATCCTGGGCGTTTTGGCCCATTTGAGCGTGCACAATCTCTTCGATAATCTGTACGTACAGCATATGATCTTACACCTGGCATTACTCCTGGGCACCCTCGCCGTGCTCTGCGCTTCCTCAGCGAGGCGAGAGGACACAGCAAAACGATTCCGCGCACAGCTGGCGTGAGGGTGACATGCAATGATGAAAAATACGGAGATGATGGAGAGCAGGAACGGCTCCTTTTTACGTCCTTTGCGGCTTGGCCTGGAGCAGAGTATAGCGCTGCTGGTCCGTTGGAGCCTGCGGCTTCCGCTCATCAAGGATTACGTCACCTCCAAAGAACTCACCCGGTTCTTTCGGTTCGCGACGGTGGGCGCCGTAGGCATGGTCGTGGACCTGTCCATCCTGAACAGCCTGGTCAAGCTGACCGGATGGCCCTTGCTCTACGCGAATTCAGTGTCATTCTCGACGGCGGTACTGAGCAACTTCACGTGGAATCGCCTCTGGACCTTCCCCGAGAGTCGGGATCGTCCCATTCGCACACAGCTACCCCAGTTCGCTCTAGTTAACGTGATCGGGCTTGTTATTAACAATATCGTATTGCTGACAGCCTACCACTTCGTCCGCACCTGGATACCCGACCCGTGGAATTATAACCTGTCGAAGATGTTCGCTATCGGCGTCGTGCTATTCTGGAACTTCGGGGCGAACCGGGTGTGGACGTACCGCGGCCTTTAGGCGTGACCCCATGACGACGCGCATAGCCATTAACTTCACTCCCGCTATGACCCAGACGGCTGGCATCGGTCGATACACTCGCGGCATCGTCGAAGCGCTCGCCCTGCTTCCACCTCCGCCCGACACCGAGTTCCGGTTGTTCGTGGCCGGCCGGCTATCCAGCCCGCACCCCTGGCCCAGCCACATCACATGGCGAGTGCTCCCCATCGCTGAGCAGACGCTGACCCGGCTCTGGCACCGGCTGCACATCCCTATCCCGGCCGAGTGGCTGACAGGCCCTATTGACCTCTATCACTCGCCCGATTATGTGTTGCCCCCACTCCATCATGCGATCGGCGTCGTCACCATCCATGATCTCTCGTTCCTGCGCGTGCCGGAGTGTGCCGATCCGAAATTACGTGCCTTCCTCACCGCCGAGGTACCCCAGGCTGTCAGGCGAGCCCGACACATTCTGGCCGACTCGGAGAGCACACGTCGCGATCTGATCGATCTGCTGGGCGTTTCCCCCGAGAAGATCAGCGTGGTGCCGGCCGGCATCAGCCCGGACTTCCGGCGCGTGGTGGACGAGGCCAGGCTAAACCCCGTGCGTATCCGATATGGGTTACCACAACACTTCATCCTCAGCCTGGGACGGCTGGAACCCCGTAAGAACTTCGTCCGGCTCATTCAGGCTTATGCTCACCTGCGAAAACACCTGGCACCTCCCCACCATCTGGTCATCGCGGGTGGGCGCGGCTGGCTCTATGAAGAGATCTTCCGGGAACCCGAGCGGCTGGGCATCAGCGAGTGGGTGCACTTCATTGGCTTTGTGCCCGACGATGACCTGCCCGCTCTGTACTCCCTGGCCGATGTCTTCGCATTCCCCTCCCTGTATGAAGGGTTCGGCATCCCCCCTCTGGAGGCATTGGCGTGTGGCACCCCAACCGTGGTCGCCGATAACTCATCGCTGCCGGAGGTGGTGGGGGACGCGGCGCTGACCGTCCCCGCGGAGGATGTAAACGCTTTGGCGGAAGCGTTGGCGCGTCTGATACAGGATGACGCCTGGCGTGAGCGAACGCGTCGTTCGGGCCCGGAGCAGGCTCGCCACTTCACCTGGGAGGCAGCCGCCCGACGCCTGCTGGCCGCCTACCAGCAAGCGCTGGGGGGGGAAGCTTCATGAAACGATCGCAAATATCGTGGTCAGGGGGGCTGGTCATCGCGCTAGTTATGATCGCCGCCGGCTACTGGGGGCCGTGGGTAGCCCACAAGACGGCCGCGCTGGTCATCACCGGGCTGGACCTGGCGGAATACGTCAAATTCCTGCCGGAGTATCGATCCCACCAGCTTCACATCGTGCGCGAGGGGTTCTATCTTCCCGCGCTCGGACTCAGTCTGGCGCTCAGCCTGCTTGCCTGGCAGAGGGAGGTACGCTGGCCCACGGCGGTTCGCCTCATCGCCTGGCTAGCCTCGGTCTCCGCCGCGCTGGTCATGCTGCCCCCGGCCTGGTCGCCGGTCACGCTCCGCCTACCCGAGTTCCGGTTGCAGGTCATCGCCATCAGCATCTGCCTGATCGTTACTGCCGCCGCTCCGCTATGGCGACGCGCTGGGTTCGCATGGTCGGCTGCTATCCTGATCGCGCTGAGCATCGCGGCCACCATCGTGACCATCGCACAGTTCCGGGCTATCCGGCCGGCGCTGGATCACGTGTACGGCCGCCCCATAGACATCGGATGGGGACCGACCGTCATGGTGGCGGGGTGGGTGCTCCTTGATATCAGTCTGGTCAGCCTGCTGCGGGATAACAGGCGTTAACGAATAGGAGGTAGCGAAATGAGGTTGTCGTCCTCTGTGCGTCGGCTCAGGAGCGAATCCGCGCTCGATGTGCTGTCACGCGCCCGTGCGATTGAAGCTCAGGGTCGCACCGTGATCCATATGGAGATCGGAGAGCCTGACTTCGACACGCCCTCCCACATCGTGGAAGCGGCGATCGAGGCTCTGCACCGCGGCGAGACCCACTACACGCCGGCGGCGGGCATTCTGCCGCTCCGTGAGGCCATCGCCGCCCATGTCGAGCGCACACGCGGGATCCGCGTGCCGCCCGATCGGATCGTTGTGACTCTGGGAGCCAAGCCGGTCGTCTTCTTCGCCATGCTCGCCCTGCTGGAGCCAGGGGATGAGTGCGTCTATCCCGACCCAGGGTTCCCCATCTACGAGTCCATGATCCTCTTCACCGGCGCCAGGCCGATACCCGCCCCATTGCATATGGAAAACGACTTCCGCTTCGACGTGGACGAGCTCTCCGGGCTGGTCAGTGAGAAGACCAAGCTGTTGGTGCTGAACTCGCCGGAGAATCCAACCGGCGGCGTCCTCACGCCGGCTGACCTGGAGCGAATCGCCGATCTGGCGCAGCGATACGACTTCTACGTCCTGTCCGATGAGATATACAGCCAGATATTGTACGAGGGCGAACACCACTCCATCGCCGCGCTGCCGGACATGGACGAACGGACCATCATTCTGGATGGGTTCTCCAAGACCTACGCGATGACCGGGTGGCGACTGGGGTATGGCGTGTTTCCAACGGAGTTAGCCCCTTACATCGTGCGGTTACAGGTCAACTCCAACTCCTGCGCGGCCGCGTTCACACAGTGGGCCGGGCTGGCAGCGCTGACGGGGCCGCAGGAACCCGTCGCCCGTATGGTCGCCGAGTTTCGTCGCCGCCGCGAGCTGATCGTGAACGGTCTGAACCGGATACCGGGGATACGTTGTCTGCGCCCCCAGGGAGCCTTCTACGTCTTCCCCAACATTGAAGGCACGGGGCTCTCCTCCGAAGCGCTGGCAAACAAGCTACTGGAAGAGGGCGGCGTCGCCACGCTCGCGGGCTCGTCCTTTGGCTCCTGTGGGGAAGGATTCCTGCGCCTGAGTTACGCGACATCCACGGAGAACATCCAGGAGGGATTAGAGCGAATGAGCGAAGTGATCGGTCGGATCACATCCGCCTGACACTTCCGGTCCCAGGGTGAACGGGCTCGGATTTCCCGAGGCATCCCTGCGAGAAGACGATTCTCCGCCGAAGCGATCTCTCGGCTTGCGCGAGGTCGCTTCGGCAAGAGGTACGCTACAATCACACGCATATATTTCAAAGGAAGGGCCACATCTCTCCAGTCACCAGGTCCCCGACTTAACGCTCCGACGCGATAACCGCGTCGAACAGTTGTCGGTAGATGTGCTGGCCCCACCGGTCCCCGTCTTCCGGGAAGATGACGCCGCCGCCTTCCCGCCACTTCCCGCCCGCCTCGACGAACTCGAGCAACACGCGACGCAGGGACGTATCCCGAGGCGCCGTCTTGGGATCCACATGTCTTGTGCCAAACACCCGTGCGAAATGGGACTCGCCCGTGGCTCCGGGCCACGGGAACAGGTAGAACTCGCGCAGGAATCGCACGATGTTGCTCGTATCCCGCAGGCGCCCCTCGAATTGTGGGTCCAATAGCCATGAACCGCAGGTGAAGGCGCGCCATGTGTGCTCTGGGAAATGTCGTGCGAAGAACGTTGGAGCGGAGCGGAATGATTCCCCGCAGGCATCGAACGCCATAGGCTCGCCTGCGGGGATGTGGACGGCTAATATGGGATCGCCGGGTTGCAACACCTTGCGCCAGCGCCGCCGATCAAGCTCAATGGGAGTGGATAATGCGTGTCCGCGCGGGTGGATTGGGAGCCCACGCACGATTGCTGGCGTCTCCTCATAATGCGAAACTACGGGCAAACGCGTGGCATCCGCCCAGCCGGCGGCCAACCCATCCTCGCTGAAGCGCAGCCCCTCGTCCGCGAACAGCACGACAGCGCCGCGTGCACCCAGCCGCCAGCCATGATAGGGCGCATGACATCGCCCGAACTGGAACTGGAGGCGTCCCAGCCGGAAGAGGTTCCCAGAGAAGTGATAGGCGAGCCACCAGTTATTGCTGAGCCCCCACCGCCCGTGCCGCTCCCGGTAATCCGCGACCCAGATGTCGACGTCGCTCATGGTGGCCCATAGCACGTCGTCCGGGATACCGTGCTCACGGTAGAAGCGGTCAATCCACTCAACGCCACCCAACCACAGGAAGACGGAGAGCAGCTCCACGCCCTGGACGCCCGTCCCCTCCGCCGTGAGCAGCGGCCAGTGAACGGCCTCGTCACGCAACCTCTCGTACTCACTCTGCGCGGCCCGCATACGCCGCGCGAGATGAGCGGCGAGGGCGGAGATGGCCTTGTCCGCTGCTAATCGGGGAGCTGCGTCCAGAAGCGCCCGTCGAAGCCCATTGGAAAGGCCGATTCGCCGGGCGGCCCGATCAACAAAGGTTACGTCCAATATGCTCGGCTCCGCCCGAGCCGCCTTGGCATCCTCCGTCGCCCAATCTGCCGCCCAAGGTGGCAGCGGCTCCTGTCCCAATCCTAGTCGATGTAAAACCGTATGCAGATCCACCCTCATATCCTCTCCTCCATAACCCAAGAAGAAAGGATACAGGATGTCAGGAGAGGGCGCAAAATCCAACTGCACGCTGTAATTGTTCACCGTTCCCCCACTAGATCTTATCGGCATCCGGTGAGCGATGTAGGTGAAGACACACTCAATACAGGTACCTGGATCCAAGTGCTTTGGCGGCGGATGGCCCTCATCCCCCAGCCCCCCTTCTCTCACGTCTGGGAGAAGGGAGCCTGATTCGGCTTGTGGTGGCGGCCAACGAGCACTCGGCCCGTTTGGCTGCAGGACGCACAACTTCGTGAGACTCGATGTACGAGGATGCAACGCAGCTAACCTCTT
>JAGHDS010000145.1 GCA_021159845.1 Anaerolineae bacterium | reverse complement strand
CAGAAGTTCAACCTTTCCGATGCTGCCATCGTCGGACTATCCGAGCTGACGCCTTCCCAGTCCCCCGGGACGCAGTGGCTGGAAGGTGCTCGCTGGAAGGATACGCTCCTGAAGCGCGTGCGAGAGCTGCGTAGCGCGGCTTCTACGATCCCGCCGGAGGTGGAACAGGAGCTAAAGCAACTGCGCGCGGAGTTGCAGGCCGCTCAGAAGCGGGCCTCTGACGCCGAGGCGAAGGTGAAGGAGCTGCAGGGGAAGGTTAAGCAGTTGCAGGATGGGTAGACGATCTGCGGCACCAGTTGCAAGAGGGGACGTCAGGCCCTATTCCCAAACCCGCTTTCCGGGTGATCGTGGATGAGCTGCCCAAGAGTGATGATCCGGACAACGTCTATGATAAGCGCGATCTCTCGGAGATCAAGGCGATTGTGGTGCATCATACGGCTGTCCCGCCGAGCGTGGATGCCTGGCGAGTGGCGAAGGCGCACGTCGAGTTCAATGGCTGGCCGGGTATTGGCTATCACTTCTTCATCAACGCGGATGGCACGATCGAGCAGACGAATTGGCTGGAGACGGTTTCAGCTCATACGAAGGGGCAGAATCGCTATAGCGTGGGCGTGGTATTCGCTGGCGATTTCACTAATGTGGTCCCGACTCCTGCCCAGATCGAGCGCGGGGGGCACTTGATCGCCTGGCTGATGCAGGAGCTGAAGGTCCCGGTGGAGTGGGTGCGGGGCCATAAGGAGATGCCTGATCAGACGACGGCCTGCCCGGGGGATCAATGGTTGGATGGGCAGCGTTGGCACGACATGCTCTTCCGACGTATTCAGGCTGTGCAAGATGGGCAGCTAAGCGGGCGGAAGACGATCGGGCATTACATGTTGTTCTGGTGGCGAAGCCCCGATTTTTGGGCGCAGAAGGATTGGGAGAATGCTCAGAACTATATCCGACACTTCCGACCTACCTGCGGTTTCCTGGTGGACGATGCGATGCAGGCGGAGTATGTGACGATCGTGGGGGGCGTGGCGGGCGTATCCTGGCAGGATGAGCAGAAGTTGCGCATGGCCGGGTGCAAAGTCGAGCGGTTGGCTGGCGCGAATGAGGAGGAGACCAAGGCGATGTTGGATGAACTTGTGGCAGCTGGCCGTCGCTTTAAGACGTTCGATGTGTGACGCGACATGCTACTCAGCATCACAGTATGTCGTTTACAAGGGGATCGGTAGGAATGGTGTTGGCCTGGAGGCTACTGCCGTATGAGATCCAGTTGCCCGTGTTTCGGGGGCCACTGGATTTGTTGCTCCACTTGATTGAGAAGGAAGAGCTGGACATCTCCGTGGTGTCGCTCGCTCAGGTGACGGAGCAGTACCTGGCCTACCTCTCGCGCCTGGAGGAGCTGGAGGCAGGGGTATTGGCCGATTTTTTGGTGGTGGCGGCGCGATTGATTCTGCTCAAGTCACGGGCCTTGTTGCCCAAGCCACCTGTGGAGGAGGATGACGAGGAGGAGGATCCGGGCGAGGCGCTGGTTCGTCAGCTACGCGAGTATAAGCGCTTCAAGACGGTGGCGGCGGCCTTGAAGGAGCGGGACCAGATGGGGCTGCGTGCCTACGTGCGGATGGCGCCGTCGCCAGCGGTGGAACGACGGCTGAACCTGGACGGCGTCTCCCTGGCTGACTTGCTGGCGGCGATGCAGGAGGTATTGGCGGAGAAACCACCAGCCGACGGGCCGGCGGTGACGCGTCCCTTTGTGGTCACCGTTCACGATAAGATATCGCTGGTCGGCCGCCTGTTTCGGACCCGGTCGGAGGTGCGCTTTCGGGAGCTGCTGGATGGGGCAGCCAACCGGGTGGAGGTGGTGGTCACGTTGTTGGCTATCCTGGAGCTGATCAAGCGGCATCGGGTTATCGTGGAGCAGCCCCAGTTGTTCGGCGAGATTTGGGTTCGGTTGGCGCCGGGGGTGGATCTGGAGACTTTTGACGATATGTCCTCCAATGGATCAGAGCCAGAACCAGCGATGTCGCCGTAACGTCGATGGCCCAATCTACGGGATCACAGTGGCGGCCGGGCACGAAATACTGATGCCACTCATCGCTGGCCGCGAAAAGCATGTTCACGCCCAGCGTCCAGAGATGGGCGTGTTTGATATGGGAATAGCGCATGGCCCTGCCCAGCAGGTAGGCCAGGATGCCATATTCCGTTATGTGGCCGAGCACATCTTGCAGATTGGGCATCCCAGGTGTCAGGTTGGGGTAGTGCGATCGGGATGAGAGCAGGAAGATCAGTCCCATCCAGGCGATGGGAGGGAGCCAATGGCCCCAGCCGCTGCGTAGCCATTGACGTATTCTGGATGAACGAGTCCTCATAGCGTTGCGTCTCCCTTGCTGTAGTCGCCGATGATAAGGATATGATGCGCTAGTTGTACACCTCTTCCACGGTCTGCGCAAGTTGCTCCCACGTGAACTGCGTTCGCATTCGCTCGCGCGCGGCCGCACCCATCCGTTCCGCCTGTCGGGGGACCTGCATGAGTGATATGATGGCTTCGGCCAT
>JAGHDS010000375.1 GCA_021159845.1 Anaerolineae bacterium | reverse complement strand
CTACTAGGCGCCCCCACCACAACGTGGTATAATCCGAAAGCCGCTGACCCCTTCGTGGGCAGCGAGCCGATAGCGTAAAAACCGACAACAAGATGTCGCTTGGATCGCCACGGCGACCGAGACGGCGGTATACGGGTGCTCAGGCTTATAGCCGGCCGATGCATCTTTGTATGTTCATGCCCCTCGGTTTGCCGAGGGGCTTTTCTTTATGGGAGGCACACATGACCCGAAAAAAGATTACCATCCTGACTCTGCAGGAGAAGAAGCGACGAGGGGAGCCCATTACGATGATCACTGCCTATGACTACCCCAGTGCACTGGCGGTGGACAGAGCCGGCATAGATTGCATTCTGGTGGGAGATTCGCTGGCGATGGTCGTGCTGGGATATGAGTCCACCGTGCCGGTAACCATGAACGAGATGACCTATCACTGCCAGGCGGTACGCCGTGGGGCCCAACATGCTTTTCTCATCGGCGATATGCCCTTCCTCTCCTACCAGGTTGACCGGGCCGAGGCGGTGCGAAACGCGGGTCGTTTCATCAAAGAGGCAGGCATGGATGCCGTGAAGCTGGAGGGCGGCCGGGAAATGGCTGAGACGATACGCGCTATCAGCCGGGCAGGCATCCCCGTCGTCGGCCACATCGGCCTGACGCCCCAGTCGGTCAGTAAGCTGGGGGGCTATCGAGTGCAAGGGCGCACGGCCGCGGCCGCGCAACGCCTGCTGGAGGACGCCGAGGCCGTGCAGGACGCCGGCGCGGTGATGCTGGTCCTGGAAATGGTGCCCGATCGCGTGGCGGAATACATCTCGCGGCGTCTGCACATCCCCACCATCGGCATCGGCGCGGGACCCGGGTGCGACGGCCAGGTGCTGGTCCTGCACGATCTGTTGGGCATGTTCGATCGCTTCACGCCGCGCTTCGTCAAGCAATACGCCAACCTGCTTGAAGAGATGGAACGAGCGCTCACGGCATATCGAGAAGACGTGATTCAACGCCGCTTTCCGGCGGCCGAGCATTCCTTCACTATCGACGATGCAGCGTGGGCGGAATGGATGCAGGAGTTGGATCGGAGGGGCAAGGCCGAATGAAACATACTTCGCCCTTCTGTGAGCGGGGAAGTATGCGCGTCATCATCCTGGGAACGGGGGCATTGGGTTGCCTCTTCGCCGCGCGGCTGGCCCCTCACGCTGAGGTGTGGGTGCTCGGCACATGGCGCGAGGGCGTGGCCGCGTTGCAGCGTGAGGGCGTGCGCGTCCACGAGGCGGATCATATATGGCGAGCCAGTGTGCGAGCGGCCGACGATCCTGCCGCGGTGCCCGTGTCCGATATCGCGTTGGTGCTGGTCAAAAGCTACCAGACCGAGCGGGCAGCCGCGTGGGCCGCGCGACGGCTGGCACCTGATGGCCTGGCAGTGACGTTGCAGAACGGCCTGGATAACGGCGCCCGGCTGATTGCCACCATCGGTGAGGAGCGGGTGGCAATAGGAGTGACCTTTGAGGGAGCTACGCTGCTGGGGCCGGGTGAGGTGCGTCATGCCGGGCGCGGCCCCACCTATATCGGCATACACCCGGCGATGGCCTCGCGGGCGCGGGCCTTCGTATCCCTGCTTCGAGAGGCGGGCTTTGAGGTTCATGCAACACGCGACATCGAAGGGATGCTGTGGGACAAGGCAGTAGTCAACGCGGCCATCAACCCACTCACCGCGCTGTGGCGAGTCCCGAATGGCGAGTTGTTAACTCACGCGGACCGACGATCCCTCCTGGCCGCCCTGGCGCGCGAGACGGTAACGGTAGCCCGTGCGCGGGGCGTGGCGCTCCCGTCGCCCGACCCGGTGGCGCACGTGAAGGCGGTGTGCCGAGCCACAGCGTCCAACCGATCCTCCATGCTCCAGGATGTCGAGCGCGGCCGGCCGACGGAGATCGATAGTATCAACGGCGTCATCGTGGCCGAGGGCAGGCGGCTGGGTGTGCCCACGCCGGTGAATGAAGTCGTATGGCGGTTAGTGAGGGGAATCCGCTGATCTTTTATGGGAGGTTACACGATGCAAGTCGTTGAAACAGTATCTGATGTGCGACGGATCCGACGCGAGTTGGCGGGAAGTTGGGGGCTGGTGCCGACGATGGGATATCTGCACGCGGGGCACCTCTCGCTGGTGGAGCGCGCCCGGGCGGAGAACGACCGCGTCGGCGTGTCCATCTTCGTCAACCCAACACAATTCGGCCCCAACGAGGACCTGGAGTCATACCCGCGCGATCTGGAGCGCGATTTGAGCCTGTTGCGAGAGCTGGGCGTAGATCTGGTGTGGACCCCTTTTGTGGAGGAGATGTACCCGCCGGGATTCCAGACATATGTTACTGTTGAAGAGGTGACCAGGCCACTGGAGGGTGCGGCTCGGCCGGGCCACTTCCGCGGGGTGACAACGGTGGTCGCCAAGCTGTTCAACGTCTTCCAACCGGACCGCGCCTACTTCGGCCAGAAAGATGCTCAACAGGCCATCGTCATCCAGCGGATGGTGAAGGATTTGAACTTCCCATTGGAGATCGTCGTCTGCCCGACTGTTCGGGAGCCGGACGGGTTGGCCATGTCGTCCCGAAACGTCTATCTCACGCCCGAACAACGGGCAGCGGCGCCCGTTCTATATCGCTCGCTGTGCGCGGCCCGGAATGCCTGGGTAGCTGGCGAGCACGATGGCGAACGGCTACGTCGTATCATGCGCTCGATCCTGGACGCGGAGCCCTTGGCCCAGACGGAGTACGTGAGCGCTGCCGACCCGCAAACGCTGGAGGAGCTCGGAGACGCCAGCCAGGGGGTTCTGCTCTCTATGGCGGTACGCATCGGAAAAGCGCGCCTGATCGACAACATACTGCTCACGCCTGATCAGTGAGGGTGTGGAGGATACCATGTATCGAACGCTATTGTTCGCCAAGATCCACCGGGCGACGGTCACCGCCGCCAATATACACTACATCGGCTCGATCACCATAGACAGCGCGCTACTCGAGGCATCGGGCATCCGTCCATACGAGCGAGTACAGGTGGTCGACGTGGACAACGGCCACCGGCTGGAGACCTACGTGATCGCCGGACCGGCCGGGAGCGGCGCGATCGAACTCAACGGCGCGGCCGCGCGGGCGATGCAGGTGGGCGATAAGGTGATCATCATGGCGTATGCGCAGGTGCCGGAGCCCCTGCCAGAGGACTGGTCGCCAACGGTAGTACTGGTCGACGAGCACAATCGCGTCATGGAGGTCCGTCGCGTCCACATGAGCGAAGAGGCAACGGCGTTCCCGGCCTGAGAGAGCGTCCTCGGTTAGGGAGACATTCACGGCGCAGCCAAAGTTGCTAGCGCCAGTGGAAGATGTTAGAATGCGCCGGTCATCATCCGAGCGCTCATTTCTCCAGCAGACTATCGGGCTATCGGCGGATTGCCCCCTGTAGCTCCGCGAAAAACAATACGAGGAGGCTCTTATGCAGCCAGGGATGGACCGCAAAGTGCTTACGCTGATCGGCGCCGGAAGCGCGATGTTCACCCGCGGCGTGGTACGGCATCTTATCGCGGACGGCGGGGAGTGGGAACTGCGCCTCGTGGACATCAACCCGCAGAGCCTGGACGTCGGCTATCGGCTCGCCCAGCGGCTGGTGGAAGCACATGACGCTCCAATAACCGTGCGGGCATCTGAGGATCGCCGGGAGCTGTTGGCAGGCTCCGACGCGGTCGTGACGACCATCGGCGTGGGGGGCCGTCGCGCCTGGGAACAGGATGTGTTCGTGTGTCGGAAGTTCGGCATCTACCATCCGGTAGGGGACACTTATATGCCCGGCGGCATCTCCAGAGCGCTACGCATGGTCCCCCCTATGGTGGATATCGCCAACGATGTAGTGGAACTATGCCCGGACGCCATTTTCATCAACTATTCGAACCCCATGTCCGTCATCTGCCGCGCGATCCGCAAAGCGACGCCTGCACAGGTGGTCGGATTGTGCACAGGCGTCCAGGGTGTACACGAATACCTGGCCCGCTTCATCGACGTGGATCCAAACGATGTGTGGTCGGCGGCCATTGGTGTGAACCACTTCACCTGGATCACCGAGTTTCGCTATAAAGGCGAGGACGCATGGCCTCTGGTGCGGAAGAAGATGGCTGAGAAGCCGGACAAGGTAGCGGAGCATCCCCTCTCGTGGGACCTCTTCCAGGTTTTCGGCGCCTTCCCGGCCGTACTCGATACCCACGTCGTCGAGTTCTTCCCCGGCTGGCACGGTAAGGGCGGCTACTACGGGCGGACGCTAGGGGTCGATGCCTGGCCTTTCGAGCCTATCATTGAGCGCGGGGATCGGATCTTCCAGCGCATGGCTGATGAGGCTTATGGCCGCGCGCCCGTATCGGACATGGACGAAGGTGAGGGCGAGCACACTCAGCTCGTCGACATCTTGCGCTCCGTGTGGAACGATTCCAATCAGTTCTTCTCAACGAACCTGCCCAACGTCGGCCAGGTGAGCAATCTGCCTGCCCAGGCCATCCTGGAGAGCACGACGCTGGTCAACCGCTCCGGCTTCCATCCGATCGCCTTCGGTGAGCTGCCGGTGGGGCTCGTCGCTCCGCTCTTGCGGGTGATCGGGGTACAGGAATTGACAACCGAGGCCGCGCTGCGCGGGGATAGGCGGCTCGTGGTCCAGGCGTTGATCGCCGATGGTCACGTGTTCACCAGGGAACAGGCGGAGAAGCTGACCGACGCACTGTTGGAGGCCCAGAGGGAATGGCTCCCCCATTTCTTCTCCTGATCTCCCACGATTCACGCAGAGGTGACCATGAATACCCTGAATGAGTTGGTCCAAAAGATCATTCAGTTCCGTGAGGGCGGTAAAGCGCGGGTTACCTTGTTGGCCGCCTGTCCCAACTCAGCTGCCGTGTTGGAGGCTTCCGTCAAGGTAGCGGCAGCGAACAACATGCCCATGCTTTTCGCGGCCACGCTCAACCAGGTCGATCGCGATGGGGGATATACAGGCTGGACACCAGCCCAGTTCGTCCAGCAGATTCGGGCATTCGCGGAGAAGTACCACTGGGATGGTCCTTTATATCCCTGTCTGGATCACGGTGGCCCCTGGCTGAAGGACGTCCACACGCTGCGCGGGCTGTCGTTGGAAGAGACGATGAATGAGGTGAAACAGAGCCTGACGGCGTGCCTGAAGGCCGGGTATCAGCTATTGCATATCGACCCGACCGTGGACCGCACTCTGCCGCCTGACCAGCCTCTCCCGATCGAGATCGTGGTGGAACGCACGTTGGATCTCATCGAGTACGCCGAGGCGGAACGCCAGCGACTGGGATTGTCTCCTGTTGCCTATGAGGTGGGGACGGAGGAAGTGCACGGCGGCCTGGTCGATTTCGATAATTTCCAGCGGTTTGTCCATGACCTCCACGCCGGATTGGAGGCCCGCGGTCTGCTCCACGCCTGGCCCAGCTTCATCGTCGCGAAGGTGGGCACGGATTTACATACCACAGATTTCGATCCGGAGGTCGCCGCCCGGCTGTACGACATCGTGGCACCGTTGGGATCGCTGATCAAGGGGCACTACACCGATTGGGTATCCCACCCCGAGGCCTACCCGGATACTGGCATGGGCGGTGCAAACGTCGGGCCCGAGTTCACCGCGGCGGAGTACTTAGCGCTGGCCGATCTGGCCTCCAAGGAGGCGGATCTCTGCCGGGCCCGCCCGGGGATGGAACCCTCCAACTTCATGGCCGTATTGGAGCAAGCCGTGCTGGACTCCGGCCGCTGGCAGAAGTGGTTGACCCCCGAGGAGCAGGGGAAACCCTTTGCTGAGCTTGCACCCGAGCGGCGTTCCTGGCTCGTGCAGACCGGCAGCCGATATGTGTGGACGCGGCCAGAAGTGGTCGCCGCTCGCGACGCGCTGTATCGCAACGTGAGCGCAGTATACCCATCCCCGCATGGCTACGTCGTCGATCGGATCGCACAGGTCATGGAGAAGTATGTTGTTGCCTTTCACTTGTTCGATAGCCTGACGCTTCTGGGATAGAGCGTATTCGTCTAAAATGGGCGGCCGGGATTTTCCCTGGGAATCCCGGCCGCCGCGCAATCTACTCGATTTGCCTATAAGGCATAATGCCCCAATCACCGAGTCCGCAACTCGGCCTAGGATGATCGTACACTGCGCCCATGCGGATCTTCCGTAATCAATAGCCGTCAGAGTGCCTTCTCGTATACCCGGTACGTCTTATAGAGCTCCCCACCGAATGCCTTGATCGTGTTGTTCATCACCGTGTTGCTCTCCAGGATCCAGGACATCTCCGCCTCTTTATAGCCTCGCTCTAAAGCCGCCTTGCCCATCTCGTAGTAGAGGACCGCGTCCACACCCCGGGTGCGGTACTCTTTCACGACCCCCATCGCGAAGGCCCGGATCAGCGTGACCCGGCGGCGGATCTTCCAATGCCAGAAGAACTTGATCAGGGTCCACCACTCCGGCACGCCCGGTTTGGGATAGGCCAGCAGGAGCGGCTGGTTCAGGTCGGGTAGGGGCAAAATGATGCCAATCGGCTTGTCATCCGCCTCGGCGATGAAGACTGTCGCCGGATCGACGATCTGTTTCAGCTGGGCGGCCAAGTGATCAATCTCGGCATCTGTGAGGGGGACGAAACCCCAATTCTTCGACCACGCTGAGTTGTAGACATCCTTGAACTTCTGGATCTCCCGATCCAGGTGCTTCATGTCGATGGGACGTACCGTGAACTCGCCACGCTTCTTGACCCTCTCCACAACGCGAAACAGCTTGGCAGGGGCCTTCTCCGGATGCTCGCGAAAGATCTCCAGGTCGATATGGTACGCCAGGAGATCCTGTGCCTTGTGGAAGCCAAATCGTTCCACGTATTCCGGATAATAGCGCGGGTTATAAGTCATCAAGATCACAGGTGGGGAATCGAATCCATCTACCAGCATCCCTACCTCATCATTGGTACTGAAATTGGCGGGGCCACGGATGGCCGTCATCCCCTTATCCTTGACCCAATCACAGGCCATGGAGAGCAGCGCCTCGGCCACGGCGTAGTCTGGGATTGTCTCGAAAAACCCAAAGAATCCGACCTTCTCGTCATGAAACTCGTTGTGGCGATGGTTGATAAACGCGGCGATGGTACCAATCACTTGCCCATCTCGTTCGGCTAAGAAATACTGGCAGTCCATATGCTCGAAGGATGGATTGCGAGCGGGATCGAGGAACTCCTTACGCTCGCTAATCAACGGCGGCACCCAATTAGGATCGTCTTTGTACACTTTCCATGGAAAGGTAATGAAGGTCAGGCGCTCTTCGGGCGTGTGGATGGGACGTACGCGAATAGTCGAATCAGCCATGGGATACCTCCAATTAGGGGATGGGGTGCTCCCGAGAGATGCCATCGCCACGCTGCGACCGAGGCTCTGCCTCGATGACTCACCCTGCGCTGGCTAACAGGCAGGAACAGCCACACCTCCAAAGCAGCTCCGGGGCACCCCCATTATACCACTTTTCCAACACACTGGTGATCGTTGCTTAGGAGTTTCCCCTTTCAAGCATCTCCTCAGCGGCTATGCCCGCGATTCACCACTGTTCTGTAAATAGAATGGGTGAACCGCTGATGACACAGAAAAAGCCGATCTACGCAGATGAAAAAGGTAAAATCAGGATGATCCGTGAGATCAGCGTCATCTGCGTTCTTATGCTCATCGGTATCGACCATCCATTCTCATCGTTATGCGGTGTGCCACCGCTCATGGCGACTGTTCGCCGTTGGGGTAAAAGGGGTTAGCTGCGCTGCATCCTCGTACATCGAGCCTCACGAAGTTGTGT